>DAOVGE010000006.1 GCA_030672605.1 Methanosarcinales archaeon | reverse complement strand
GTCAGTCTGATGCGCAACAGCATGCAAGACGTGAAGGCGGAGATTAATAACGCCCCTTGTGTCTTTGCGCCTTTGCGTTGAATTGGGAAACAAAAACGAGAAAGACGCGAGGGTGCAAAGACGCAAAGAAAGAAAACCATTCTGTTAGCGATCATGTTGTGTGGGCATCGTCGCTCTTGTGTTCCTGGTCCGATTGCCATGACAGATAATATGTAATTTCCCCTGTTTTTGAGTTTATTTTTATAGAACAATGATCGCAATGGACCGTATTTGAAGAGAAATATCCTGTACCATCTACAGAAAGCAGATAACACCCGTTCATAAAGACCATTTTTTCTAAAACCTTGTCCCCGCTTCCGTTGACCAAAAATATGCTTAAATATGGGACATATACAGTCCGGATCCACCCCATCCAGGATCATGCGCATCTGGGTATCACAAGGTACGGTATCTATCGTATATACGGTCTTCAAATTAGTATCGCCGGATCGCCGCTCTTCAAAAGCAAGTAAAGAAGGATCCTTAAGGGAAAACATGGCAAAATCCGACATAAGTGCATCGGCTAAGGGAATCTTGACATCATCTTTCTTTTGCTCATACGTGCGACTATCCATTGAGTTCCAAATTTGCTAAACATTATTTGGAATTGTTCTGTGTATCACTCTACGATATGCATAAATGTTTACGAAAGTATAGAGAATCGACCCTTCGTCCGCACGCGGTTACAGACACAACGGGAATTGCTGATCTGTGGCTAAAAATTTTATTTGCCACTGATTAACACAGATTGACGATGTATATAACGTTCCAGATCGATAGTGCCCCATTCTGGCAGTTGTGCTTACATAAGACGATCCAATGTGCCCAGGAAATAATAAAAAGTCTCAAAATCCAATTGCTTTACAGCAAATAACAGATCTCTGGCAATTCGTGTTGCAACGCTCCTGAAGTCAGCCTCGCCACCCGAACCCAAATACCCTCGCAACCATCTACCAGCATCGAAAGATTGTTATACTGGGTAATTCAAACCATCTGAAAGTGATATAATGAAAGAGATCAGCACATCATCAGGACTTGGTGGCATCCTGAACGGATTTCGCAATCTCGTGAAGGAATCGAAGCGGATAACCTTTGTCGGAACTCCCGGCTTCTGCACCCCGTTTGCAGAGCTAGTAGCATTCCCGATCAAGGATGAGGGACAGGAGCTTGCGTACATCGCAAATCTCGACTTTGATTCTGCAAAGAAGGTTGTGTTCACGAGCCACGGCATGCAACTCTCTGAAACGACAGATGCTACCGCAGATACTGCAGTGTTATTCGGTGGTCTTGCGATGCCAAAGATCGGTATCGATGCGCATGCACTGAAATCAATGATCGACGAACGCATCCTTGTTAACGGCGGAACCACAATCGGCGTCGGTTTCATGAACATCTTCGAGCAGATGGGATGGGACGACCTAATGGACTTCGACTACGTGATCAACACGGACGCGAGTGTGAGGATCCTCGAAAAATGATGGAATTTATAATCAGCGGCATGTTTAAGGCTGGTTCGAACCGGGAGCGGTTCAAAAAGACTGTGAGCAGCCAGAACAGAAACAACGCAATTGAGAAGGTATATTCGCTCATCGGAAGTGAGCACGGACTGAAACGAAATTTCATCGAGATAACTGATATTGATGAACGTGGTGAACTGGGCGAAGAACCGGGGTCAGAAGATGGATAAAGAACTCACCGATGATGAATTGCAGGGATTGTTAGCCCAGCATGATGAGTATAAGGCACAGGCAGAGGTTCTTGCGGGGCAGATGGAAGCGATCCAGATGTCCATCCTCGAATGTGAGCGCGCCACGAACACAATCGATGCGCTCGAGAATGAGGGCGAGGTCACATCGCTCGTTCCGATCGGTGCGGGCTCGTTTGTGCATGCGAAGCTGATGTCATCGGATCGCACGATCGTTGGTCTCGGTTCCGGTGTGTCGGCAGAGATGTCGGCAGATGCTGCACGGACATGTCTTAACGACCGGAAGGAGAAGCTCACAAAGATTCTTGAGCAGATGAACAAGACCATAAACGAGATTGCAGGCAGGGTCCAGATGATCCAGGCAGAAGCGAGTAAGCATATGCAGTCAAGACAGGCGGATCAGGCGTATATGTAATGTTTGCGAAACTCAAAGAGAAGCTCGGCTCATTCAAGAAAAAGATCGGAGAGACGATCGATCAGAAAGCCGAAACCAAGAGTTCTGCGGAAGGGGTGCCACAAGAGACGAGTGAAAGGGGGGAGCGTGAGCCTTCAAAGGATACGAAAAAGAAGAAAATCGGGATTGTTACGAAGGCAAAGACGTTGATTCTCGAGCGGGAGATTGTTCTTGATGAGAAGGATCTCGAGGAGCCGCTCTGGGACCTGGAGATGGCGCTGCTCGAGAGCGATGTTGCGCTCCCTGTTGCCGAGAGCATAATCGACGCCATAAAAGAGGAGCTCATCGGCGTTCACAGGAAGATTAGGGCAGATACAACTGACATCGTCGAGACCGCGCTCCGAAACGCGTTGCTCTCGGTTATGACAAAAGAGATGTTCGATTTTGATGAATTCATTGCAGACGCACCAAAACCTGTAAACATCACATTCGTGGGCGTCAACGGCACCGGAAAGACCACAACGATCGCAAAGGTTGCGGCGAGGTTGAAGGAGAACGGGCATTCCGTTGTGATCGCATCAGGGGACACGTTCAGGGCGGGGGCAACCGAGCAGATCGAGAAGCATGCGGAGAGGCTCGGTGTGAAGCTGATCAAGCACCAGTACGGTGGCGACCCTGCCGCAGTCGTCTATGATGCGGTGCAGCATGCAACGGCACAGCACCGCGATGTGGTGCTTGCGGACACGGCAGGAAGGCTGCACACGAATGTCAACCTGATGGATCAACTGAAGAAGATGTGCCGTGTGGCACCACCTGACCTTGTGATCTTTGTTGACGAGGCGGTCGCGGGAAATGACGCTGTTGAGCGGGCACGTGAGTTCAACGAGGTGGTTCCAATCGGAGGAAACATCTTAACCAAGGTGGACATGGACTCGAAAGGCGGCGCAGCGATCTCGATTGCGCACGTCACAGGAAAACCTGTGCTATTTCTGGGAATCGGGCAGAGTTACGAGGATTTGAAGAAGTTTGATGCGGAGTGGTATGTGGATCAGTTATTCTGAGATTCTGCAAGTGCGGGCATTGTCCTGAATTGCGGCTGCTCGTGCGCAGCCGGGTTTGCTTTTTTTGCGGCATATACACCAATGGCACTACCTTAAGTGGATACCCCACCTCCACGTAATTCGTTGCGAGCTTCTTCTCGCGGTTTGAGTTGAGTAACGGATATGGTTTACGCCGGCGTTTGACGGCACACGGAACACTTGCGTCTGCGAGTTCCGTCTGATCCCGGTACTCGAGGCTGATCAGATCGTAGGTCACATCCTACATGTTTATCGCCCCCTCCTCGTTCGCGTTCCCGAAGACGCCGAGTGTGTAGTCTGATGCTGCGG
>DAOVGE010000162.1 GCA_030672605.1 Methanosarcinales archaeon | reverse complement strand
TTCTTGAGTGACATGAGTGGTATAGCTCCCTCCAAAGAGAAATTATATCGTGTGCGTGTGTATAATATCGCGAGGGTTAAAAAAGGTTGGGACCAGTTTTATCAAGACTTGTTATGAATCGTCCGAGAATGAATACTGTGTCATAGTAAAAACTGGTCCCAATTATTTTTTACTCTCTTCCATTTCAAGTGTCACTCCACTTTTGACCTCGTCGGATCGAATGCGAACCGCAACCTCCATAGATTTACGCCGATACTGGAGAAAGCCCTCGGTAGGGAGATGGTGTTGTCAGAGAGGGAAATCCACACTGTGGAAGAGTTGTTATACTCGACACCGGTATAAACCGCGATTTTCGTTCTTCGCGTCTTTGCGTCCTCGCGTCTTTGCGTTCTCAATTTAACGCGAAGGCGCAAAGGCGCAAAGGCGAGAGAGACGCGAAGGGTGATATCTGTCGTCACGTCTTTCGTGCTGCTGCACACCCGACTGACCCTTGCACAATAGTTAATTTTTTATACGTACGATACGCATGATATATAGTATCGGGGATTTACATGCCACGACACGAAGATTCACAACAGTGCAAGTGCTGGCGTGTATCCGCTGAACGATTGGGGTATTGAGATCGTGAAGAATATGGCAAGGCTGGTTGCGGTGATCGCAATCATGGTGCTGATGTCACAGGTGTGCGCAGATGCGATCATAATCGATCACACGTGCATGGATCTCTCGCAGACTCCGGATGAGTGGATCACAGAGGCTAAAAACCCGGCGATTCACTATGCGCAGGCAATGTCAATCCCCGCGGCGAAATCAACGTACCCAATGTGCAGCTCCTGCCGAACCACATCGCAGATCCGGCAGGATACCCGCTGAACTGTGCCTGCTAAGCCATGCACACTATTGCGTTCCAAGCATATCATGCATGCCAACACAGGCTGACCGGAGAATGGAACATGAAACATACAATTGCAGCAATAATACTGCTTACATCGCTCACCTGCAGCGCAGGTGCAACAGACTGGAACGTGTTTTCAGGGGGCTCGATACAGGATGCAATCGACAGCGCAAACGATGGCGACACGATCTACGTGCATGCCGGAACGTACTCAGGGAGCATGAACGTTTCCAGGCAACTCACGCTTGTAGGAGACGGTTCCGATGTGGTGACGGTGATTGCGAAGTCGCCGCGTTCTGATGTCTTCTGTGTGAACAGTGATCACGTCACGATTGCGGGGTTCACTGTGACTGGGGCAACAATCTACAGAACGGGGATCTATCTCAACGGCACAAACCACTGTAACATCGCAGGTAACAACGTGTCCGGAAATTACTACGGAATCTACCTGCTCAATTCGACGGATAACCGCATCGCAGGCAACACCGTAAGCTCAAACGGTCGCAACGGGATATACATGGCTAACTCGCACAACAACACCGTCTGCGCAAACACTGTCGACTCAAACGTGCAAACTGGAATACTCCTCGCAAAATCGTCCTCTCAGAACGACTTCTACGAAAACACACTATACAACAACAGTAACGGCTTCTGGCTCTACAAGCCATCGTGTAATCACAACAAGATACACGAAAACACAGTCTTTGACCACATCGGCGACTATGGCGGCACCCCGGGACAAAACGGACATGCAATCCGGCTCTACAACGCAAGCCACAACCGGATCTACGAAAACACGGTCCACTCGAACTACAATGGAATCTCACTCTGGTCTGCGAGCAACAATAACGACGTCTATGGCAACAATCTAACGAAGAACACGCTCGGGATGTATGTGGACGGCTACGCTGACTGCGTCGCAAGCCACAACAGGATCCGCGGCAATCTCCTCGACTCAAACAACGGCTATGGAATCTCGGTTGGCAACTGCATCCACAGCGTGATCTGTAACAACACATTGCAGAACAACAACGGTTCGGGAATTTGTCTCCGGTTTCAGTCCGGGTTCACAACTGTCCGAAACAACACGATCGACTCGTCTGCCAGGTGCGGAATTGAGGTCAGCTGGACGAACAACAGCATGGTATCCGATAACAGAATCTCCAACAGCTCTGAATGGGACATAAGTGTCTCCCAGTACTCGCATGGCAACACGTTCACGGACAACCAGCTCCTGTACGGCGATAGGACGACAATCTCCTTCACCGGAACCGGTGATGTCTCGGTTAAGGGCGTGGACGTGCTCCCGCCCGCCCCCGACGGCTGGCTGAACATCTCGCGGTCTGTCAACGTGTCCTGCAAGAGCGGAGGGTGCATGTATCTCGTTGTAAGCTACAGCGACTCTGACGACCCCGGCGACCCCGGCAACTCTGATCTCGCAGAAAACGAGTCCACACTCATGATGTGGAACTGTGTTCGCGGAGGCTCCTGGATTCCGGTCTCAAACGCCGGTGTGGACACAGCGAACGACTGCGTTCACGCGTATGTCACAGGTTCCGGCATACATGCACCGCTTCTGAATAACGCGGGCACAATCCCTGTGCCACGGGTTCATAACATCGGAACAAAAGAGGATTTCTACACGATTCAGGACGCGGTCGCTGACCCGGGAACTCTGCACGGGAACACAATTGAGGTTGAGGATGGCACCTATCTCGAGAATGTCCATATCGACAGCCGCCTGACGATCAGATCAGAGAACGGGTCTTCGGACTGTATCGTTGTGGCGGCGGATGCGGGTGAGCACGTCTTTGATGTGAATGCGGATCGTGTGAGTATCGCCGGGTTCACGGTTACGGGCGCAACATCGCAGTGCGCAGGGATCAACCTCGGGGATGTTGAAGATTGTGCGATCTCGGAGAACAATGTCACAGGCAACGAGCGCGGCATATCCCTGGGTTCTTCGGATTGCAACACAATCCTGAACAACGCTGTTGGTTCAAACGAGATGTATGGCATCTACCTGTATAACTCGGATGATAACGTGATAACCGGGAATTCTGCCAGTTTCACAGGGCAATATATGGGAATCTCTGTCTGCTACTCGGATGGCAACGAGATAACCGAGAATACCGCAAGTCACAACAACTGGGAAGGCATACGCATGTATTATTCGAATAACACCGTAGTCGATCGGAATAATGCATCATACAACGGCGGCAATACGCTCTACGAGGGGCACGGAATCGTGCCGTGGGGTGCCAACAACACAACGATACGAAACAACACCCTGATCTATAATGGCTATCAGGGGGTGTATGTCTACAATGCATCCATTGATACGACGATATTGGATAATGTCGTGTCTCATAACGCATATCACGGAATATGCACTGCAATGTCATCTTCCAATCTGAATATCGCGAAGAACCGGCTTGTTGACAATGGAGTCAGCGGTGATGCGGGATGCGGCGTCTATCTGGATGAAGGCTCCGGAGCAACCGTCTCTGAGAACTACATCGCAGGGAACGCTGCTTTGGGTTCCGCGCACGGTATCAAGGCGTGCGGCTTTGCGAATCTCTCGATTACGGGCAACGTAGTTGCCAACAATAGCGGTTATGGGGTCGTGATCGAATCCGGAACCAGCGCCCACATCCGCGGTGCCGGTGTCGGTATTGGTGCCAATAGTGCATCTGGTATCGCCGCTGGCGCCATGCGTGTTGGTGCGTCGCCTGATTGTGCGAGTGCACCGCCCGCCGTTTGCATGATTCCTGGAGCGATGGGGGACCTGGTGGGGGATGTTGTGGACACGAAAGGGGACATGGCTGCGGCTATGGCTGCGGCATTGACCATGGATCCGGACCCCCCGAGTGGAATTGAGATAACCCAGAACAGGATCAGAGACAATGCGGGCGGCGTTTGTCTGAGTGCTTTGAGCGGGGCAGTGATCACAGAAAACATTCTCTCCGGTAACGAGCTCGGAATCGATCTACTATCCTCAAACGGAAATCGGATCTACGACAACTACCTCGCAAACGCCCAGAACGCGGCTGATGACGGCGAAAACACCTGGAACAAAGCGAAGACGGCAGGACCAAACATCGTGGGGGGTCCCGCAATTGGCGGCAACTGCTGGAGCGATTATGCCGGCGATGATGGCGATTGTGATGGTTTCGGTGATTCTGGCTATGCGATTTCGGGTGGCTCGAATCAGGATTACCTGCCGCTGATTCAGGCGATGTGTGGCGATCTCGACAGAGACGGCACCCTAAACGTCCTTGATGCGCAACTGCTGCTGAACCACGTGGCTGATCCGGATGAATACCCGGTCGACGAATACGCGGGTGATGTCACCGGCGATGGTAAAATCGATGTGACGGATGTCAAGTTGCTGGCAGCGCACATCATAAGCCCGGAACAGTATCCGCTTAGCTGCCGTCAAATCGCAACACCATGACCGAGAAAGGGGTGCATGCAATGAACACCAGAACCATATCGGCATTTTCCTGGTTCTGCCGTTTTCTGTGGTCGATAGCAGTAGCCCGCCCTCGTGTTGCAGCAATCGCGGGCGCCACTCCTTCGTCTTTGCGTCTCTGCGACTTTGCGTTAAATCAGAGAAACGCAAAGACGCGATGGCGCAAGGGCGCAAAGGTTGGAAACCACAGAATCCATCAGAATCTGTCATTTTCGGGGGCACTGGCACTGGCACGGTTGCTGACGCTGGCTCTGCTTCTTGCTGTGTGGGAATCGCCAGCATTGGCACTATCAAGAGAGAACAACGTCTACTTTGAGCCGCAGACGGTGTACATGCCCGAATGCGGCAATGCGACCGTCCAAATCATGCTCAATGCGACCGACGAGATCGACAGATGGTCGACGATTGTTGAGTTCGATTACGAATCCGTGAACATAACCGGTGTGCGTTTCGCAGGGGGCATCACACCGACGTACGCGGATTGGGGCTATCACACAGACTACGTCTACATCGGCGGAACGGATCTGAATAAATCGAGCGGCACCGGACTATTACTCGCAACAATCACTCTGGAGTGCAACCGTACCGGAACGGGTGCAAGTGCAGGTGCGAGTACGAGTCCACTGCACTTCGCAGGCGAAGAGGGCATTGAGCGGCTGATCGCTGGTGAAACGATCCATCCGGCAACGTGGACAGGCGGGGCTGCACAGTCCGTGAAGCGCGGAAACGTCAATTGCGCAGGTGATGTGGATATGTCAGACGTTGCGCTACTGCTGAACCATGTCTACGATGCGGGCGGATACCCGTTGAGCTGCGAGTGGGCAGGGGACATTAACGGCGCAGGCGAGATCGACATGTCGGATGTTGCGCTGCTGCTGAACCATGTCCACGATGCGGAAGGATACCCGTTGAGCTGCGGATGATGTGGTTGACCTGATGAAGTGGGTTAGTGAATGGCGGTGCGATGTGGGGGGAGACTTTGCGTCATTGTGTCTTTCTCGTTCCTCTGATCTAACGCAAGGTCGCAAAGTTGAGAGGGATACGCCCGCGTTTTTTCACATACGCGAGGGAGCTACCGTTAGCAACCACAGAAAGCATCAGAAATAGGGAAATCTTTTGATCTACGCACTACATCTGATGAATCATGAGTATCAGGATACGATTCATCGGAACCGGCGTCGCCATGCCCCAGCCGCACCGGGTGCAGTCGGGAATACTAGTCGAGCTCGATTGTCCGGTCTTATTCGACTGCGGGAGCGGAGTTCTCCCCCGCCTCACAGACTGCAACGCAATCAGGCACGTCTTTCTCACGCATCTACACCTCGATCATGTTGCGGATGTCATGAGCCTCATAAAGGCGAAATGGCTCTCAGGAAGCAACGATCTCAAGATTTACGGACCGTCCGGCACCAGGGATTGGGTTGCGAGACTCTTTGATGCCTATCCATATATGCGGGACAAGATTGCAATCGATGTCACTGATCTGGCGGATCATGACCGCGTCTCAATCGGAAGTCACGAGATCATCTGCGCGAAGACCGCACACGGCATGCCGTCACTCGGCTACGGGATCGCCGATGATGCCAGAGTCAAGATCGTCTATTCCGGAGACACCGAACCTGTTGAAAGCATCGCACGCCTGAGCGATGGCGCTGAGATTCTGATCCACGAGTGCTCATTTCCTGATTCGGTTCCGGATGTGACCAATCACACAACACCCAGTGCTCTCGGCGAGGTGATGGGTGCAATATCGGTTGCGCGAATTGTTCTCACGCACCTGTATCCGCATACCCGGGGGTTTGAGGACGAGATGGTGCAGACGGTTCGCGAGTACTGCGACTGCGATGTTGCGATCGCTGCGGATGGGATGGCGTTTGTGATCGATTCGTAAATTGTCCAGGAGCTACTTTTCATTATTTTCTGGAGAGTGGTCGAATCATGGCATCTATTCACAACCTCGGCATTCGTGAGATTCGTAAATTCGTGTCATTCGTGTTAAAATCTCGAATTTCACGAATAAACGAATGACACGAATCCAATCGCAAACCATAAGTATCATGCATCCGAACAGACGCATAATGAAATTCCAGCTCATCGACGCCGATTACATCCTGGATAACGGCAAACCGGTTGTGCGGTTGTTCGGGCGCGATCCCAATGGGAAAAGCGTCTGCTGTTTCGTTCCTGGTTTTGAGCCGTACTTCTATGTCCAGCCTGCGACAATTGAGGGCGTGCTCAGAAACATTCCCGAGATTGCGCAGATAGAGCCGGTCGATATGTACGAGCCAGTGGGATATCAGGAGCACCCCGCCGAGATGCTGAAGGTTGTCGTTTTTAAGCCAAAAGACGTGCCAGCGATCAGAGACGAGGTCAAAAACTATGCGGACCGCATCTATGAGACCGATATCATGTTCAGGAACCGGTTCATGATCGATTCCGGCATCTTCGGGATGGGCTGGGTACGGACAGAGGATGCCAGTGCCACAATACCGGAGGCAAGGTATACGGGAGCGTTGGATTGCGATGTGACGGTTGTATCACAGGTATCTCCGGCGGAGACGGTAAGAAATGCGCCGATGCGGTACATGGCATTCGATATCGAGTGTGAGGTCAGCGACGGTGTGCCGACTCCTGATCGCTCGCCCGTCATCATGATCTCTCTTGCGTTCGAGCCGGAATGTGAAGGGATCGGGGAGACGCTCGTTCTCGTTGGGAAAGATACGGATTGCTCCGGTACTGAGTCATTTACAAGTGAAGCGGATCTTCTGAACCGGTTTTATGATATTGTGCGGGAGTATGACCCTGATGTGATCGTCGGATACAACTCAAACGAGTTCGATTTCCCATATATCGCAGAGCGTGTGCGGATATTGAAGGAACAGGGACTGAAGGTGCGCGACGGGATCGGAAGAGACCACTCATCGGTCTACTGCCGCAAGGTCGGAACCGTGACGCACGTATCAATCAGGGGAAGGATCGCTGCCGATGATCTGCCGATGATCCGCAGAGGCTACAGCATCAAGCAGTACACCCTCAAGAACGTGGCGAGAACGCTGCTCGATATCGAGAAGTTCGATGTCTCGCTGCAGCAGATGGGCGAGTACTGGAACGACGACGGCGAGAAGCTCAATGAGTTCATCGAATATGCACGCCGCGATTCGGTTCTTGCGCTCAGGCTGCTACTCCATCTGAAGCTTCTTGACCGCTACGTTGCGCTTGCGCAGGTGAGCGGCGCCATGTTCCAGGATGTGCTGGACGGCGGGCAGAGTTCGATGGTCGAGAACCTGATGTTCAGGGAATTCAGGAAACGGGACCGTGTGATCCCACCGAAACCGGAGCAAGAGACTATGGGCAAGCGGCACAGCGATTCCGATGAACTGAAGGGCGGTGCGGTGCTCGAGCCGGTGCGCGGGCTCTTAAAAGACATCGTGGTCCTCGACTACAAGTCGCTCTACCCGACGATCATGATGGCGCACAATCTCTGCTACAGCACCGTTGTGACAAATGATCCCCAATCGGTCAGCAATTCGGCTCATGGATTGGCTCAGGATTCAGTTCAGGAATTGGATCGGAAATCGGATCGGGGATTGGTTCGTGCGCCGTCTGGCGGCGAATTCGTCCCGGCTGAGACGTACCGGGGAATCGTTCCGGCTATTCTCGAGAATCTATTGGAGCGAAGGGTGGAAACGAAGAAGATGATGCGATCCGCAGATTCTGAGGAGTACCGGGTTCTGGATGCAACACAGAATGCCCTGAAGATCCTGCTGAACAGCTTTTACGGATATTCCGGTTATACGAGGGCACGTCTGTACAGTCTCGTCCTTGCAAACGCTGTTACCAGTTTCGGGCGCAAAAACATCCTTGGAACAAAAGAACTGATCGACGAATCGATTGCGGAGATGGATCTTCCGGACGGCTCCCATTTCACGCTGTCTGTCGTCTACGGGGACACAGACAGCGTCTTTGTCAAAATCACGCCAGAGAACGGAGAGGTCTCACTCGATGATGCCGAATCAATCGGTAGAACGGTCGCGGGCATGGTTTCTGAGGAACTGCCGGATCCCATGGAACTTGAATTCGAATCAGTCGTCCGTAGCGCAATATTCATTGCAAAGAAGAGGTATGCGCTATGGTTTTTCGAGAAGAGTGGCGATGAGTGGAAGGATTCGATCAAGGTTAAGGGGATGGAGACGGTCAGGCGGGACTGGTGCGGTTTCACATCAAAAACCTTGAACAGGGTCCTTGAACTGGTTCTAAAGGAGGGACGGGTCGATGATGCGGTCGAATATGTCCGTGGTGTCGTGGATCGGGTCAGGAATCTCGATGTGCAGCAGGATAGAGATGCCATGGAGGATCTGATCCTTACCAGACGATATACCAAGAAGAAGGAGAGTTACAAGAATAAACAGCCACACATAACAGTTGTTGAGAAGATACGCAGTCGTGGTGGGGTTGTTCCGGCGATCGGGGATCGTGTGCCCTTTGTGATCCTCGCGGGCAGGGGGCTCTTCGTGGATAGTGCGGAGGATCCGGAGTATGTGAAAGAGCATAATATCTCGCTTGATGTTGATTACTACATCAATAAGCAGATACTGCCGCCTGTTGAGCGGATACTACGCGAGTTCGGCGTGGAATACGCAACACTGAACTACGACTCGAAGCAGAAGGGGCTGTTTGACTTCGGGATCGATACGGTGAAGAGTGTCACTGTGCAGAGGAAGAGACCGGTCAAGAAGGCGACGGTGCAGCAGGCGCTGTTCTGATATCAATGCCGCCTCAATCGATCCACACATATTAGAATTATACATAACCATGATATTATAAACACAATAATCGCAGGATTTGTATAAAATGGAACCGCTGCTTTGACTACGGTAATGTGTGCCGGTATCTTTACACCGCTGCCCATGTTAAAGTCACCCTCTGATTTTAATGAAACTACACATATCTTTGTATCGAATTCCCCTACTTCATCAGCAGTTGGGGCGAACCGGACGGTCACATCTTTTTTTTGATGTGGCTCCAGTGAGAACGTTGGGTCGGATATTTGTATCCAGTCAATAGATTCATCTTCATTGTATACCCGAAACTCCATCTCCACGTCTTCCGGATTTGAGACGGTTATAGTCTTCTGAACGTTTTCGCTGTTTCCCACCTCAATTTCCATTGTTGCAGGAGTTACACCGATGCCCAAGCCATACACACCGGGTGTGAGGATCAATGAGTAACACACCAACGATACGATTCCAATGGTTTTTGGTTTCATCTTCCACCTCTACTTTTGAATCTGATGTAAAAAAAGTAAAAGGGCAGAATTTAGCTATACAGCTTCTGCCCAGAAGATAATCGTCCCTTCCATCTCACCAGAGCCTGCGAAATTCTCCGGAACATGCAGTTCAATATTCAGTGAAACGGATTCATCTGCCGGAACTGCGGTTTCGAACTCGCCCCACAACGAGGCATTTATGCAAAGTCCTTCCGTGTACAATCCGTTCGTGTCGGTGACTTCCACAGTGCTCTTCAGGTCTTTTGAGCCCATATTCCGAATTGCAATGGTTGCAGGATCGCTTATATCACCAAGACACAGTTCGCCAAAGTCGAGGTATGTCGGTGTTACAGAGAACTGGATTTCCGACAGTATCTCTGCGCGCATTGCAACGGTAGTACTCCCCCGTAGTTGCAGCAGTGTCAAAGCTGCTGAATGAGTATTACCGACGAATCCTCCCGAACCGGTATAATTCGCTCCGTGTGGCAACGTGTCGTTGTATTCACCATCCCAATATGCGGTGTCACTGGCAGCATCAGCCGTTATCAGCCAGTCACAACTGATATTGAGCGGCAGCGTTGCCTTCCCTTCGTCGTCACATATCGCACTTACCTTGGTCTCACTGTCCCTGGTACCTGCTATCTTTATGGTACCGTTGGGCAGTGGTTCTCCGTTCCACAGCACCTGGAACTCAAAGTCCCCGGTTCCGGTTGTTGCAACGTCGTCAAGCGGAATGATTTCAAGAGGTTGTCCGGAGACACGATCTGCTTCGCTGAAGTCGCAGTTCGTACTCACAAACGCCTTGCTATACTTGTACGGCGTGGCGTATCGGACCACATGCCAGTCATCGGTCCAGTTGCTCTTGTCAATCTCACTCCAGTTTACTTCACCCGGGAACC
>DAOVGE010000186.1 GCA_030672605.1 Methanosarcinales archaeon | reverse complement strand
GTTTTATCTGGATGAGGGTCTGGTTACATTTGAGATGACTCATGACGGGGATGGTCATTTTGGAGTCTGGCTTTTGGATGCTGAAGGAGACAAGATTGATCTTCTCGCGAATGAAATTGGAGAATTCGATGGATCTAAAGCTGTGGGTGTCAGTGAAGGTGGGATTTACCTATTGGATATCAGTGCGAATGGGAATTGGAAAATCTCAATCGAATGAGTATTCCTTGATCGGTTCATTTGGGTTTACAGCATCTCGTGTTGCAGTAAACCAAAATTTCGCCCAATCAGCCACTTGCCCGGGCACCCAATATCTGTTCTGTAATGGGGCAAAGTGAGAATATATGCAACGCGAATCACCAGAGAGCCCACAATGTTTAACACCGATGGAACGGGGCATGGGTGGACACTCGCCATAACTGGAGCGACTAAGAGTTTATGGATAAGTGTGGTGAATCACGCAACCTTGCTGATCAGTGCTGTTACTGATGTGTTTGTCACCCCACATCAAAACACACCAAGAACAACACGGCGACCTCATTGCGTCCACCCGCCCACAGAATCCATGATGGCTCGCGGCATGCTGTGCACACCCAACACACCAACCAGTACACCACATTGAGAAGATGCAACCAATATACGCATCCGCAACGCCATGATGAAAATCCACACAGTTCAGCGATATATTTAAACATGGTCACGGTGAATATACAACATATCCATTCTATGGTGCCAAAAAAACGCGAAAAAACGCTATTAAGATTATGTTTCTCAAATTCAAACACGCTGTCGAATCCGTGCTCGAAAAAGCTCTCGATTCGACCGGTTACCCAACAGACAACCTCAGAATCGAAGAATCTGCGCATGCCGACCTTGCGTCATCCGTGTCCTTCGGGCTTGCATCACAATACAGAGAGAATCCGGCGGTAATCGCAAAGAAGATCGCAGATGCCATCATGATCCCCGCTGATTCGCTGATCGGAAAAGTGGATGTTTCTGGACCATACATCAATTTCTCGGCAAGCAAACAATTCCTTGAGGGTGCGGTGCATGCGATTCTTGGGGAAAAAGAATTCCATGGCGCAGATAATAAGACAAGCGCAGGAACCGGGACGGAAACAGAAACAGGGAGTGCGAGAGGGAAGGTTATAATCGAGCACACCTCTGCAAACCCGAATGGTCCATTGCATGTCGGGCACATCAGAAATTCAGTAATTGGCGATACTCTTTCCAGAGTTTTGAAGAAAGCGGGATACGAGGTTGAGATCCAGTACTATGTCAATGACATGGGGCGGCAGATCGCAATCGTCGCATGGGCACTGGATCGTTTCGAATTCGACCGCCAGAAAAAATCGGATCACGCAATCGCAGACGTCTACATCCGTGCAAATCTGGAGCTTGGCGAGGACCCTGATCTGGTCGGCGAGATCGATGCTCTGATGCAGAGAATCGAGACCGGTGACGAAGAGATGGTTACGAGGTTCAGCGATGCAACAGACCTGGCAATCGCAGGAATCACATCCACGCTCGAACGCATGAACGTCCATCATGATCTCTTTGTACACGAGTCAGAGTTTGTGCGAAGCGGCGAGGTCAATAATTTCGTGCAGGAACTAGTCGAACGGGGGCTTGTTGAGACCGTTGACGGCGCTCTCATGGTCCCGATGCCGGAACTCGGAAAAGACCTCGTGATCCGGCGAAGTGATCAGACCTCGCTCTACGTCACACGCGATCTCGCATACCACCGGCGGAAAGCAGAGGCGTGCGACCGCGTAATCGATGTCCTTGGAGCGGACCACAAACTCATATCCAGCCAGTTATGCCACGTCCTGAGTGCGTGCGGAATACAAGAGCCTGAGATTGTAATCTTTGAATTTGTCTCCCTTCCGGAGGGATCGATGAGTACCCGCGCAGGAAAGTTCATCACAACAGACGAACTGCTCGATCAGATCGAGAAACAGGCGTTTTTAGAGGTTACCAAGCGCAGACCAAACGAAAGCGAAGATTTCAGAAACCGTGTCGCAACAGAGGTCGGTATCGGCGCTGTCAGGTACGATATCGTGAAAGTCTCGCCTGAGAAGGCAACGACCTTTGACTGGAAGAGTGCGCTTGATTTCGACAAACTCGGAGCCCCGTTCATACAGTACTCGCATGCAAGGGCTTGCAGCATCCTCGAGAAAGCGGATCATGCCAATGAGTCGATCGATCTGGCTCTGCTGACCGGAGACGCCGAGATCGCGCTCATAAAAGAACTTGCCAGATTCGAGTATGTGATCGATTCTGCCGCAAGAGAATTGAAACCACACGTAATTGCAATCTATGCACGGGAGCTTGCGGAGGCGTTCAACCAGTTCTATCGGCTGATGCCGGTTCTCAGCGCGCCCAGAGATCTCCGTAACGCCAGAGTCGGACTTGTTGAGTGTGCACGGATTGTGCTTGCGGATGTGCTCGATGTGCTCGGGATTGCTGCGCCCGAATCGATGTGAGCGTGCCCGATTGCATGTAATGTATGTGTTTAGATTCGTGACATTCGCATATTCGTGAAATTCGTGATTCAATCATTTTTTTACAGAAATTCATACAAATAAATCACGAATAATACGAATTTCACAAATTACACGAATGTTATCCAATATTACGTCTGTGTTCGGTGCCATTCAATCGGACCATGTTATTCTGTGACAGTCCCTTAATTGGAATCAAGGAGAATGGTTGCAACAGAGATGTCCCGGGAAACTACAGTGTACGCGGGTGACGCAACAGACGCAGGCACCCGCCCACTACACCCCTCTTTTTCCGCAATCACACAAATTCAATCGCTTTTGATGGACAGGTCACGATACAGGCATCGCACAGGATTTTGTTCTCGCCGAAACGCCTGCATTCGCCGACGTTTCTGGCTACGACAACGCCGTCCTCCACGACCAGTATCACCTTATCGTTGGACGGTGCAAGACCGATAGCCGCGCCATGTGGGTCATTGGCAACGTTCACAGGGCAGGCGACCACGCAGTTCCCGCATCCGAAACATAGCTCGTCGTGGATGATTAGCCCCGTCTCGGTTGCGCCGCTGACCGGTGCCATGAGCGAGGACAGTTGCTCCAGTTGATCTGCGTACTCACTTTCGTACAGCGGCGGGCACTCCTCAAGTACGGATTCTCGTAACAGAAGCGAGCTTGCGAATGCCATACACGTCGGCTTCCCGCACTCCTTGCAGTTCAGCTTTGGAAGCAGCTGATATATCTCCATTATGCCTACCATCTTTCTCATCTCCGCGGGTTATCACATATCACATATCGCGTATCATATATCACATACAGGCGTTACCTTAATATCTCATAAACGTTCAGTATCGCATGCGCGGGACTCCCCCGATAGCACGAGGTGCATATTATGGACAAAACGCGAAATTTTGTACTGCGAGATGTGGATGGTAGCGAACATGGGGTGTTTTCTGGAAAACAGCCACGGCAGGCAGCTCTCAAAGTTGCCAACCGGATCGGTGGCGACAAAGCCGAACCCCTGCAGATACTGCTGCGCGAGCGTGGCACAAAGAAGATACACGTATTTGAGGGATGGAGGGAGCAGGTCAACGCCCCAAAGAACAAGCCGGACTGGATGCCAGATAAGATTTGGAAGCCGAATGTACGTAAAATCGGTATCGAATCACTCGATTAAGTCTGAGTGATTCTATTTTTTTTATTTTTACTTATTCCTCTTCCGCCTCATCCCCGTTTTCGACACCGATTGTTGCAAAGAACCGTTTCATCACAACTTCCTCGGCAATCTTCATCAGCGCAGGTCTGTCCTTCGTATCACTGAAGACTCCTAGCGGGATCTGTGCGCCAGCTGTTGTCGCGTGCCCTCCTGCCGAGCCAGTCTCGCCAAACGCACGATGCATCGCTTCGCCGAGATTCAGTCTGATGTCGTTGCTTCTTCCGGAGAGGTATATCTGATCTTCGCCGACGCCATAGACAAGAACGGTCGTGATCCCCTCGAGATTCAGTAGGTAGTCCGCAGCCTGCGCAAGTGCATCCCGGTCTTTCAGAGTCCCGACGTTTGTTATCAGGTAGCTGCCCCTGATCTTCCGGTTTCTTATTGATTTCCCGAATGTGTCCAGCGTCTCTATGGAGATCGCCGGCGTCTCGATCCGGTTCAGTATTTCATGGTCTGCAAGTGGATACAGAAACGCCGCCGCAGTCAGATCAACCGGATTGGCGTTTCGCTTGAATCCAAGTGTGTCTGTTCGGATGCCATACAGTAGGGCAGTTGCAAGATCTTTATCAATTGAAATATCAAGCTCCTGTAGATATTTCGTCATTATCGTTGCCGTAGCACCCGTGTTCGGACGGATATCCACATATTCGGCATGCACATCCTCCATCTTCACGGGATGGTGATCGATGACGATATCGACAACGACGTTCTTTGGTACCAGGTTATTCTCCTCAGGAATCGAGCAATCAATCAGTGCAATCTTCTTGAACTCGCTTAATGAGCGCGCCTTCTCTTCATCGATCTTGTCCATACCGATGTGGAGCAGATTGACGAACGCCTTGTTCTCCTGATGTCCGATCTCCCCGCGATACAGTATCTCTGATTCGGTGCCAACGCTCGCTGCAATCGCCTTCAGCGCAACGGCACCGGACATCGCGTCAGGGTCGGGGTTGTCATGCACAACGATTGCGAGCTTGCCGTCACCGTTCGAGCGCAGGACGTTTAAGATGTCGGATGCATGTTTGGCAGACTCCACACGCTCGAGAATTCGCATCGTGGCGTCGGAAACGATCCTTGGCGGCACAACCACGCTGTCGGCGCCCGCCTCCTCGAGTTCGCTCTTTCCGACAGTGCTCGGCGCACGTGCGATGATCTGGATGTTGTCTGACGCCTGCTTTATGGTGGCGATCGCATTCTTATTTGCAGCGACATCCGAACTGAGTATCAGCACCACTTCGACGCTCTTGACATTGATTGGGTCAAGCAGGTTCGGATCATTGAGGTCTCCCACTACCGCTTCAAATTCCTGCTCCCGCAGCGTCTCAACCTTCCCCGCATCCCTGTCGATCAGGACAACTTTCTTGTTTCGCTTGAGCAGTTCTCTTCCAACCGTTGACCCAATGCTCCCGCTGCCAATGATAAGATACGGTGACTGCAGTTTTGTATCGCCGTTTGTCCCGTTTCCATTAGTATGCTTTCCGGATTCCTTAATGTTGAAACCTCCACACACCGCATATGTCTGATCCCATAATGCTCTTATCTCACAAGTCGTTTTGGTAATACTTTAGCAGAGGTTCATCGCATATATGTCTATCGGCGATATCAGAGTTCCAAACATTAATTACAGACGGGTGGCTATAGGTGGAGTGATGGTCGCAATCACGCGGCATCACCCGAATTCAGGAGCAGGTGCTGATGGCATGATCGAGGAACATGAGGTTGGAGCATGCGGGTTTGCGTGCTGGGTCTGTCTGTCCAAGGAAAGCGGTGACTGTCCGGGCTGTAAGCAATCGCAGCCTCTTTTGAGGGAGAGAACTGGGCACGTATGCCCGATCTATGAATGCACCACCATGATGGGCGTTGCGAACTGTTTGCGATGCAAGGAACGGGCGTGCGATCTCAGACGCGGGCTATCAAAGGGCTACTGTCCTGCATACATCGCTCTTGTGGTAAAAGACATCCACGTATAATATTAATACTATAAGTAGATTCAGGAGATTCAAATGGACAAAATAGACTATGTGCACCGCACGCTCACGGGGTTGGGTGTGGCGATCGCAGAACTCTTTGGGAGATCGAGTCAGGAGCAGACCAATCTCTTCGCATCATACATCGGTACTGAGATCGGCAAACTGCTCCTTGAAAAAGGTCTCGTGGACAGGGATACTCCGATAAGGCAGTTGATCGATGTGCTCGCAGATGAACTCGAATTTGGTGGCGATTATGCGGTTACAGCGAAGGATGGTATGGTCACGCTCACGATCAAGGAGTGTAATGTCTGCCCGATGAAAGCGGGGGGACAAGCGTTCGAAAATACGGTATGCCCGATCCCGGGAATTGTCAGGGGTGCAATCGACGTCGTGAAAGGTACACGGGGGAAAGGTTATGCAAAACTCAAGCCAGGAGATGAGTGCAAGATAACAGAATGTGAAACAACATCAGAGGTGAGGTCATGACCGAAGAATGGCGCAAAGAGAAGGTTGATTATGTCGTGTACAACGCGATCTCTTATGCATTCGAGCGGGCGCTGAAGGAGACGCTCGGAGATGGTGCGTCGATCATGCAGACCGCGATGATTCCGCTGGTCGGCGTTGATCTGATAACAGCTACTGAAAAGGATCTTGGAATCGAGTTCAAACCAGGAAAACCCATCGAGGAGTTCATGAGGGATCTTGCGAAGATGCTCGTCGGACTCGAGGTCGCCGACGAGATACGCTGCGTATCCGATGGGACAAAGGTTCGATGCAGCGTTACAAACTGCATCAACACGCTCGCGCTCAAATACCTGCGTGAGAAAGGGATTGATTCGTGCGTTCTCTGCCCGCCCGGCTTCTACGCAGCCTCGGCAGCCAGAAAGGTTTTTGAGGAGATGTTTCAGATACGGGTAACAAACACTACTTCCGAACTCGGAGAATGCGTGGTCACTTTTGAGTTGATTGAGTAAGGTTGTGAACGAATGCCTGAGACAAAGAAAGAAAGACTGGACAAAATTCTTGCCAGATTCGGGGAAGTCGGACAGATCAGGGCAGTCGGAATCGTCTCCAAGGAAGGGCTGCTGATCACAGCGCGCATGCCTCCGGAGATGAACGAGCGAATCGTCGCTGCACTCTGTTCCACGATTATGGCGAGCGCAGAGACTGCGAGTACCCAGATGGGGACCGGAGCAGTGAGTGACATCCACGTAAAGACCGACCTGGGCACAATACTGCTCCAGCCAGCCGGAGAAAAGGCGGTTTTGATCGCGCTGGCAGAATCCGGCGCGCAACTCGGACTGATCATGATGGAGATCGAGACGCGGGCGAAGCAGGTGCAGGAGATCCTTGAAGAGGTGTAGCATGGAGGGCATGGTAAAAGAGACCGGCGACAGACGTAAAACGCACATTCCGATGCTTGACAAGATGCTCGGCGGCGGCATGCCTGCCGGCACATCGATGCTCTTCACCTCAACACCGGGTGTCGCGTCCGAGGTCTTCGGGTACCAGATCGTAGCCGAGCGCATGGTAAACGACGGCGACGTCTGTTTCATGTACACGAACACGAGAACGCCTGTTGAGATCGAGCATGTCTTCCACAGGTATGGTTGGGACCTGCGATCACCCATTGACTCGGGTCAGGCATTCTTTGTTGATTCAATATCCCCGATGATGGGGATGCCGGCAATCGGGAAATACGTGATCGACGACTTTGCAAAGAGCGAAGAAGTGGTCACGAGCGCGATCTCTGATATCGCGGGCGGAACCGCCGTAATTGAAGACATTTCAACGCTTCTCGACACGATTGGCGTTGATCAGACATTCGAACTGATCGGTGCACTGAACAGGGAGGCACGGTCAAACGATGTGAACATGATCTATATGTTCACGAAATGGAACTACGAGAACGTGGCGCTTGAGCGACTCTCTGAGATCGTTGACTGCGAGGTCAAGCTCTTCAGCGTCGAGGAGAAGGTGATCTACCGCCAGGTCTTTGCGGTCACGAAATCGAACTGGATAGAGACGTCGGGAACCAAGATATTCTTCGAGGTTCTGGAGCCAGGCGGTGTTCGGGTCTTCATTCCGAAACTGCTTGTGACAGGACCCTACAACGCCGGCAAGACCACGTTCACGCATGCGATCGCACCGGATGCCGTTTCAGTGGAACGGCAGACATTCGAGCTATTCCCCACAACGGTCGGGCTCGACATTGGACATATCGATCGCAAGGGATTCTCTGCCGATGTATTCGGAACCCCTGGTCAAGAACGATTCGACCTGCTCCTCGAACCGCTCGGAAGGGAGTCAATCGGTGCGTTCATCGTAATCGACTCGACAAAGCCGGAGACGTTCGTTCGTGCAAAGGAGATGCTCCGGATGTGCCGCACCGAGGCGATACCAAAGGTGATAATCGCAAACAAGCAGGACCTCCCTGATGCACTCTCACCTGCGGAGATCAAGACGAAGATGGCGCTCTGGGAAGACATCCCGATCATACCAGTCTCAGCAGCCAGCAAAGATGGGCTCGACGAGGCTCTGGACACACTATTCAGCCTCATTTACAGAATATGATTCCAAAGATACCGTCCGGGATTGCAGGGTTCGATGAACTGACAGGTGGACTTCCTGAGAACACGATGACATTGATTTACGGTCCGCCAAAGACAGGAAAGTCCATCTTCTGCTACCAGTTCCTGCGCCAGGCGGCAGCAGAGAACGACATCTGCATGTATCTGATGACCGATTACACCAGATCCCAGCTCGAGCAGCAGATGATGGCGTTCAATTGGTTCATCAGCGATTATATCGCAAACAACGGGCTATTTGTGATCGACACCGCATCAGGCTCGGTTGGCGCTGTGCAGAAGGAGAGCAAGAACCTGATGATCTCATTTCCGCAGAACCCAACCGACATAACAAGCAAAATCATCCAGCAACTGCAGAACATCTATCAGCAGACGCAGCGTTTCCGATCGGTTCTGGATTCATCGACCACGCTCTTCGCGTTCAACTCGCCGATGCTGATCATACGGGTGCTCAAGTCGTACATCATGAGAATCAAGATGGCAGGCGGAACAGGCGTAATCACGTATACAGAGGGCGCAGTTGAGCCGCAGATCGAGACGATGCTGAAAGCGAGCGTTGATAACATCGTCCACCTCGACAGCGAGACGCTCACAATCGAGGCGATGGCGGGACTCAAACACGTGGAGATGAGTTACCAGATCACAGACGAGGGAGTTGTGGCGTGGCAGTGATTGGATTATGGTATTTAGTGTTTCGCATTCAAATCGGGCAATCACACGATTAGAATGCCCCACTGCATGCGGCAGGGGACTGTCACACCATCTGGTGTTGTGGGGGATTTCATGAATCCGTTCCAGTGAGTTGTGGTACTTAATCAATATTATGTTGATATCCGCATATAAAACCACGAGTTACTGAGCATGTACGAGTTGCGGGCAAAATCTGCGAAATCGGTGTTAATCTGTGGCTAAAAGCTTTTATCAGCCACAGATTCCACAGATGGACACAGATTAAGGGTCGCTTGCCCAGACACGAGATTCATTTACGATATCCCATCCGACATTTGGGGCATCCGACCACCCCACCAAAGAAAAATGACTCGAACACCACAAACAGAACATTCCCGGCGACGGAAACACTATAAATATGCGAGCCGAAAGTCTTAACAGTATGAGCCGGACAACAACCACCCCCCCGCAGTCAGCAGGGGACGCACCTATCATATTTTCAATTTCGAGGATCAATAACGTGATGCATCAGGTGACCTTTGATCCTGTCAGGGGAAGCGGCACAATTGCGACCAACGCGTCCTTCATATCCGAATCCGATTCAGAAGAGGTGCTGGACATCTTCAAGGATGCGATTCGCACCGGGATTGCCGTCGGTTCATATATCAAAGTGATTGGCTCCAAATCGTCGTTTGGAGGAGTTACGACAAAAGTTGGTGAATGCGCAATTCTGACGTCATGCAGTATCACAATCGACGGCGTCCTCCTGAAAGCCGGTGTTCCTGTGCGCCCCATTTTAGGCGGCATCGTGCAGATCAAGAAGGGCATTCCGGTGCGCTTTACCGAGATTGTCACGTATCAGGGCAGTACGATCGACCCGATCGATGTGCTGATGTCGCAGGACATAGCTTCGGTCATGGACGCAGTCACGACCGGCACAGGGAGCATTCTTGCGAATCTGCGGGTTGTGCCGATTTATGCGCGAACAAGGGTTGAGAATGTGCTCGAGAACCTGAGGTCAGCGGGTTTCGATGGTGTGCTTTTTGTTGGTGAGCCGAACACCGATGTCCTGGGAATCCCAATAGAGCGTGATCATATAGGAATCGTTGCGATCGGGGGCACGAACCCGACTGCGATTGTGCAGGGGCAGGGCATACCGATACGCACATATCCGCTCTCCGAACTGGTCGACATCGGAGAGATGGAACGGGTTGTGTAGAGTTTATTAGGGCGATGAAATCTTGAACATTTCGATAACGGCGAACGCTCTGCACTCGATACGTCTTTCCTGCAATCGACTGTCAGCCGATGTTATTGATACCGGAGACTTTTTAATTTCTTCCGGTTAGTTGAAAAACATGATGCCACTCTTGCAAATACAAATACGATTGGATTAGTGAAATCCGTGAAATCAGTGTTAATCTGTGGCTAAAAGTTTTATTTGACACAGATTGGCATAGACTATGCAGATTAACGGTGTAAAATACTTTTCAGATCGATAGTGACCCATTCTGGCAGTTGTGCTGTACTTACTCAATGTTGTGTGGATATCCACATATAAAACCACGAGATTACACGAGATTACACAGAAATCTTGTGGAGATGGCTGCGCCGCTGCTTCGCAGACTGTGTAATCTTGTGGTTCTTATCACAAGTTATGGCTCTTTGGTAATTCGCGTTGCAAGCGTCTCGTAGATGAATTGTGCTGGTGTGATATTAAGTGCTTAAGGATCACGAATGGCACGAATAAACGAATATCACGAATGCTAAACTGGAATAAATTCGTGTCATTCGTCCATTCGTGAAATTCGTGATAAAAACTGTCAGAAATAGACCAAATTTTCGATAAACCCCTCGAAACCAGAGTGGGGCGAGTTGGGTAAATAACCGATATGCGGGGTCGTTTGTTTACTGCAACGCGAGATACCAGAGACCCCAAGTTATTGAGCATGTACGTCGTGCTCGCATAAGACAATCCGGTGTAACCAGAAAATGATAACAAGTCTCTAATATTGTAATACCCATACAAACCAGCGGAGAGCCAATTATTTATGGCACATCCGCCAATTGAATTTCATGGAACCGAATGTCAAAAAAAGATCCTTCCGGAAACCTGAAGCCCATGAGGATCGAAAACTTGCAAGCATGGGGCTAGTAGTATGATCGTTCCCGATACAGCCATAATGGAGGTCATGAGGTATGGGGCTGTTTGATACGGTCTATCTTGATCAAGCATACACCTGTCCGATATGCCAGGAGACAATACATTCTGTTCAGGTCAAGGTGTTTGAGAATCAATTGGAGACATTTCGTACGAAGGATTGCATCGGTCACGCAGAGGAGATGCGGATCGTAAAGGAAGAGCTCTTCTGCGGCAGATGTCGGGAGGATATCGGAAAAAGCATCTATATCGTTGAGGGCAGGGGTATTCTGCTGGGGATAACCGATAGTCTGGGGGAAGCAGAGAGGCTTTTGAACGACCTAAATCAGGAGAAGATTGTTTTATGGTATCATGACCTTTATCAGAGATATATCGCAGAGCGGAGAGAGAAACATTCATACGAAAGGTTTCTGGAAGACCTCGGGGAATGGTATGGAGAAAAGCTGCACGAACGTGCAAAAACTGATTCCGCCACCGAACAATTCAGGTTCATTTGGAATTCAAGACATCTCAGGGGAGCTCTAAGTCCTGTGGAGTCAATTGAAAGGTTTATGGCTTATAAGAAGATGAGAAGAGCGCTGAATGAGCTCCGAGAGCAAAGTTATGAGATCCTTGATATCTATTATGCTGAAGAGATAGATCCGGGGGAATATGAATGGGCAGTTGATGTCTATCAGGACGAGATCAATGAACGCTGTCATCTGAACTGGACCTGGACGGTTATGAGCAGGAAGCAGCTGGCAGTTGACCGCGAGGAGGAGGGTGATCTGCCTGAGTGGGTGATTGTGGTTGAAGAATCGTTTTCAGACGCT
>DAOVGE010000120.1 GCA_030672605.1 Methanosarcinales archaeon | reverse complement strand
AATTATCTATAAAGAATAATAAATGATTTCATCACCATGATTCCTCCCGGTTGGGTCACCTTGGTTTCAGACTACCCACACGGAATAGCGAAGAGCCGAAAAGTCTGTGCGAAATAAAACACCCAATCGGTAGAGTGAACTAAATCACGCATGCCCCATCACAATCGCCCCTCAAAAGACCGCCATGTCGGCAACCGCCGCAGACCATGGATTGCACGCTCCGAATCGTCGTTGCACTACATGTAATCAAAGAGCCCCATCTGCTTCGACTTATCGCTCTCGAAGAGCGACTTGATCTCGAGTCCGATCAGCTCGATACGTTGCCTTGTGTACTCGGAGACATCGTATTCCGCTGCCACCCGCGTGGATGTGTCAAGATATTTTTTGACTGAGCCTTCTGTTACTGTGAGTATGATCTTCCCGTGGCATACCGGGCAGACGTCGCTCAGAAGCGGTCTTCTAAATTTTGCGCCGCATTTCACGCACCGCACCCTCTGTCTTGAGAATGCACGGAGGTTTCCGATCATGTCGGGCAGGAAATGTGAGTTGATGACTCGTTCGGCAACATTGTCTGCGTCCACGGCTTTGATTTTGCGGGCGAGTGCGAGCTGTGCATCCATCTTATCGACCATAGATCCGAGTGTCTTGTATGCGCTGTTGACAGGTCCTGCTGCGATGTTTGATGCAGGGTGTGTGAACCTGCTTTTGTATTGTGCCGGTGTTCCGATGTGTTTTGACACAGTATCCATCAGATCCTCGATATCTTTTGGATTTGCGAATCTCTCTGCCGCTTCATAGAATTCTAGTGGGTATTGTTCCATTACGTCGATGTTGAGTGCCTCTTTGTCGATTTCTTTTGGATCGATCCGCGTTGTGAGAACGAGCGGGGCATCCATCCAGCCACCACGTTTTGCAGGGAGATACAACCTCGAGAAATTGAGCAATCCATCCATTAGGAGCATTACACAGTCCTCGTCGCCATCGCAGTTTCGACGTTTCGCCGCGTGGAAAAACGGGTGCGCATATCCCACCGATGCCCGTGTGAACCCGATGAGCCGCCCGAGAACGCCTGCGGAGGTGTGGGGTGCGAGTCCTATCACCAGCCTGCCGATCAGGTCGTTTCGGTGCGAGGCATTGTAGTACGCTTCCTCTCCGTAGTATTTGACGAGGAGGTCGTCGATGAAACCTGCAACCCTGCGCAGGTACTCTCCGGCATCATAAGAGAGTATGATGTCCTGGACTTCGAGTTGCAGTGTCTGGTTCTCATCTGTTAGCGGCTCTCCGTTGATGTCCTCTTCGTAACCAAGTCCTTTCAGTCGTTCAAGATCGGCTTTTATCTCTTTTGGTGTGAAGTGTGTGAGCGGCATGTCTGTGAGGTCGTATCGCACGGTTCCATCCTTAAAGACGAATACCTTGTGTTTTGCACGCAGAACTCCTTTTTCAAGTGCTTCCGGAGTTCTGTTTTTTGATATCAATCCTTGAACCCCTTTGAAAGTTTGGAGGGTGTCTCTTTCGCCAAGGTTTTCGAACGCGGATAGGTATCGCGTCTTCAGGTCGAGATCGATCTTTCTGGCGGATGTGGTGGGTGCGCCGCATCGTGGACAGGTCTCGCTCCCGGCAGGGATGTCGCAGTGCTTGCAGAAGAGTACCGGTTCTGTTCGCGTCCCACATGAGCACACATACTCGTAGGTCTCGTTTCCGCAGTTCGGACAGCTCCGCATCCCGATATAGACCGGGATCACGCCGATTCCAGCGTTGATTGATTCTTTGTAGTTTGACGCCTGCTTCAGCAGTCTCGATTTCCCGCCCATCTCTCCGACAGGGAAGAGTACGTGGGGCGCCGGCTTCATCTCCCGTTTATCGGATTTTTCCGGTCGGCCCATCCGTGCGCCTATTCTGGTAGGTGCCTTCTGCCTGACACAGATACCGCTTATGGCAAATATCGCGTCCAAAACTGTTGCATTCCCGTCCAGATCCCATTCCTGCTTCCATTCCCAGCCCCATGTGCCTTCTCCGTCTCCAGCCCCTCTCGTGCCCCCCGCTCCGACGCATCTGAGCAGCGGGAGTGGCTCCGGTATCTGTATCGTCGGTATCTCGCCGTCCGCAACCCTGTGCGGTAGGAGGATCGTCTCAAGAATCTGTTTTATCTCTTGCTCCATTGGTATCAGGAGCGTTTCGTTCTCGATTCTGCCATGCGATGAAATATATCCGGATAAACGCTTGAAATCCTTAATTGTGATGTCGTGCCAGAGGTATGTGAACTTCGGGTGCAGCGGAACACCGTACTTGTAACAGAGTTCAAGCGCAAGTTCCTGACCAGGATCGATGAGATCACCATCTATCGTGGCAGGATCTACCTTTCTTTCAAGTTCGGCGATCCACCATTCGAAACAGTACGAAGACGGCACCAGCGGGTGGTTGTTCTCAAGAAAATCGCCGTAATTGATAAGAATCTCCCCGACATCAAGAATCGCCTCGACCTGATCATGCAACCGCACCGCATCCTCTTCAGTATCGATATGCACCACCGCTCCGTTGAAGAGGCGCACAGTCGGACCTGAAATCCCGCTCACAGGAGAGACGCCGGCAGCTTTTCCGGGGCGTTCGACCCGCATCTGGGTTCCGGGAGCAAGAAAACCATCGGTTATGACCATAGTCGCCGGGGAGACGCCAGCCGCAGCGAACCCTGTGTTTTTCGCCCGCCCGTATCTGAGCCTGAACCCGCCAGGCATGGACGGATGCGAGAAGACCGGTCGTCCCGCAATGAGATCGTCCAGATACTTCGCCTTGGGTTTTATGACTGTTTCGCCAGCCTCGCCGCTCTCCTTCTTTGTGATGAACTGGTTCAGGAAATCCCAGCCGTCCAGATTGAGTTTTGTTACATGCTTCAAAATCTTCGGCGCCTTGAGCGCCATGCCTTCGGCAAAGACCAGAGCCATCCCACCACGAACGCGGTTCGTATCAACCCGCGCCAGATCCCGGTACCCCTCGACCTCCGCCTCCTCGGTCGGCTCACCATCGATGCAGATCGGGCAGTTTGACGCAATCAGCCGGACCTCCTCGTCAGACGGTGTGTACTGGAGGTTTGCGACCGACCGGTACCTGAGCACCTCCTCGACATACCGCTCGATCTCCTCATCTCTCGGGATGTATCTATTGATGCCGAGTTCTCGGCGCACGTAGTCGGCGACCAAAACAGAGAGAGCCTGCGCAGTACCGCCAGCACTCCTGATAGGACCTGCATAGAAGATTCTGAGAAACTCCGTGCCATCGTCGTTCTTTGCTATGAGTACCTTCGCTATCCCCTCTATCGGCGCAGCAACCACACCCTCGGTCAGTAATGCGACCGAAGCCCTTATCGATGCCTCCACAGCCTCATCCCTGCTCTTAAATGTATGAATACGCATCGTTGCGATGTCAACGCCAAGCTGCAGCGCAGACTCCTCCCTACTCATCGTGCGGTCCAGCTCACGAATACGGTCGGCAACCGGGATATCAACCAGTTTTTCGACCCGGTCGGCAAGGTCCTTTGCCATGGGAATCTCAGGGTGCATCACCGGGTCTTTGCCGCACAAGCGCGCTCTTGTCGCAACCTCGATAGCATGCGCAAGATCGCTTTCGAGCGCATCAAAATACGGGTACGTGCTGTCAGTAGTCACGCTATTACTGTGCGAGGTTATCCATGGTAAACCTGTTGATCGCTCACAATCTCACTGCCCGGTCAAGACGCCTTTCGTGCTCGGAATGTCCGACCGCTCGATTGTAGCGGACCTAAAAAGCGCAATCCCGAATGCCTTGAAGATCGCCTCGACGATGTGGTGATCATTCGCCCCATACGCCGAGATGTGAGCATTGATGCCTGCGTTGGCGCAGAGCGAGTGGAAGAAATGCGAAACCATCTGGGTTGCGAGATCGCCGACCAGATCCGATGAGAATTCAGCATCAAAGACCAGGTAGCTCCTTCCGCTGAGATCAATAGCCACGCTCGCCATCGCCTCGTCCATCGGAACCTTGACATCGGCAAACCGTGCAATCCCTGTGCAATCGCCGAGTGATTGGGATATCGCTTGACCGAGCACAATCCCGATATCCTCCACCAGATGGTGATCGCCGAGTTCGATGTCTCCTGATGCGGTGATCGCAAGATCGAACAAGCCATGTCTTGCGAATGATTCCAGCACATGGTCAAGAAAAGCCACGTCTGTGTTGATATCTGATACCCCGGTTCCATCGATCGCAAATGTCAGATCAATCGTTGTTTCGCGGGTTCTTCGATTTATGCTTGCTTTTCGCATCGCTCTTCACCGGTACAATCGTCCTGTAAGCTCCTTTAAGTTTGCTCTGCTCTCGACGACCATGGCATCCAGCTTGCGGTCCATACTCTCCTCCACGCCCTGGATATTGACACGCAGCGATCGTTCCTTCGCCTCGATTTCGGA
>DAOVGE010000033.1 GCA_030672605.1 Methanosarcinales archaeon | reverse complement strand
GTCAGTGCCGGCAGGTTCGAATCGATGCGGTACAGCAAGTACGAGGTGGGAACATTGGATACGTATGTGGCGGTTCCGATGAGGGACGGGTCTCTTGTGATGCGCAGGGTGGATTGATTGGGCGATTGTCCATGAACCTGCGTATATGTCAAATTTCGGAGCAAGCCCGGAAATCAGGAAGCATGAAAGCAATCGGTAGGATTATACACCAATAGATATATATTGGTATCTATGACGTCTACAAGTGCACAGATAAATATCCGTTTGCCCGCCAGATTACAATCAACTACCGAACAGTATGTCGAGAATTATGGTTACAGAAATATTCAGGAATTTATTCTCGAGGCGATCCGGGATAAGATATTCAGGGACAATAAATATGACGAAACAGTCTCTGAGCATGAGATTGATCTGATTGAAAGGCTACTGGCAGTCTCCATCGAGAAAGGCAAAGTAAAAGATCAGAATGATATTATTAAGGCTCTGCAATGAAGTTTGAACTTGTAGCTCAGGTTGAACATCCGGAACAATGAAATGCGGCTTATCTATGCGGTGTTGTACCATACTATCATTCTGGTATGCTTGCTGAATCGGAAAAACGACTACACCGATCTGGAAAAATACCTGAAAGAACTGAAATGAAATTGTGATTGCTCTTGACAAGAAAAAGACTGGTAGTATTGACGAAAGCGGGGTGGGAACATTGGATACGTATGCGGGAGGTTCCGATGAGGGGCGGGTCTCGCGTGATGTGCAGGGTGGATTGATTAGAGCGCCCGTCTGGCGGCTAATTTTTGGTGTACGCTTCGGTGCAACATTTCTATAATTTTCAGGTTCTTCGCTGTTTTGTATGGGTAACACGAGCACCCATTCTGCTAAATGGTGCATCGGTGCAGAAGAGCTATCCTGGAATAAAACATGGAGAATAAAACCACAGAGGGCACAGAGAGTCACAGAGGGATGTAACCTGTTTTAAGATGGGATTTGCAAGTAATGGTCAATAAGAAAACTCTGTGTCCCTCTGTGATCTCTGTGGTTAATTATCTATAAAAAATAATAAAGAATTTCATCACCATGACTCACCCCGGTCGGGTCACCTTGATTTCCAACTATACTTCGCACCGCCACAAACTGAGCTTTTTTGCAATGTGTCAGTCGGATGTACAACAACACGAAAGACGTGACGACAGATATCACCCTTCGCGTCTCTCTCGCCTTTGCGCCTTCGCGTTAAATGGAGAACGCAAAGACGCAAAGACGCAAAGAACGAAAATCGCGGTTTATACCGGTGTCGAGTATACCCACACGAAATAGCGAAGAGCCAATTTTCATAACCCCTCAATCATTACGCATCACCACATCGATCTTCGTGCTTTTACCGGGATTTGTGGACGATTTCCGTACCATAATGTTATATACTCGCAATGCATATCACTCTAACCGTAAACTATTTGGTGGTTTACGCAAACCACATAACAATGGTGGAGGTCTCTGTAAATGACAACGAAAGACGAACTCGAAGCGAACTTTAAGGGCGAAACATCAGAAGTCGCACTCTATCTTGCAATGTCAAAGCAGGCGGAGCGCGAGGGACATCACACCGCAGCCATGTACTTCAGGCAGGTTGCGATGGATGAGGCATGGCATGGCGCAGAGGTTGCAGAACTTCTCGGCATGATCAAGGACACGAAGTCGAACATTGAGATGATGCTCAAAGGCGAGACCATGGCTGAAACCGAGAAAGCAGACGCTGCAAAGGCAGCCGAAGCGGAAGGCAACATCGATGCAGCCCGGTTCTTTGAGCGAGCATCCAAAGACGAGGCGCGGCACAAAGCCGGGCTGAAAGGAATTCTCATGCGATTTGATGCGCATGGGTGGTGATAGACAACAGGGGAAGAGAAATGAAAGCAACAAGTGAACAGACAAAGTGTACAGTAATGCCGGGATTGAGGCAACAGAGGTGTTAGGAATGGCTGATGAAAAGAAGAACGATATACCCGAGAAGGGAGCAGTCGTGCAACGAGACAGGGAGACTTATGCGATAGCGCCGGACACCCCGGCAGGCGTGGTATCGCCTGATGCCCTGCGAAAGATTGCGGATGTTTCCGAGAAGTACGGTGCAGCCGCGATAAAGATAACAAGCGCACAGCGGATGGTAATTGTCGGGCTTAAGGAAGAAGACATCGATAGCGCATGGAAAGACCTCGAGATGAGCCCGGGTGCCGCAATCGGGCTATGCGTCCGGAGCGTCAAGATCTGTCCGGGAACAACTTTCTGCAAGAAAGGCATCGCAGATAGCCTTGGTCTCGGAATGGCTCTTCATGATGCGTATCACGGCATGAGCCTCCCCGCGAAGTTTAAGATCGGCGTATCAGGCTGTCCGAACTGCTGCGGCGAGTCCTGGGTCAAGGACCTCGGATTCTTCGGCTTCAAGAAAGGTTTCAAGGTGGTTGTTGGAGGCGAGGCTGGCAAGAAACCGAGAATTGCAAAGGAGTTGACATACGTCGAGTCGATTGATGACGCGAAGAAGGTTGCACAGAGTGTCTTTGACTACTACACCGCGAATGCGAAGCCAAAGGAGCGAATCGGCGATTTTATTGACCGGATCGGGTTTGAGGAGTTTGCGAAAGGAGTGCTCTGATGAAGATCGTCGATGCAAGATCGGCTCCCGTGTCCCCAAACCCGCACGGCGTTCATGCGTCGATGATTCATGACACTGAGCATGTCCAGACCGTACACATCACGTTGCATCCGGGGGAGGCGTTGAAACTCCACGCAACCCCGGTTGACGTCTTTTTTTACATACTCGAAGGACGCGGTGTCGTTGAGATCGGTGACGAGCGAGAAGAGGTTGTGGCAGATCAGTTCATCGAGAGCCCGGCACGAGTTCCGCACCGTCTGCTTAATGAAAGCGAGTCGGTGTTTCGTTTCCTTGTCGTGAAGACGCCGAGACCAAAGGAGAAGACGCGGGTGCTGTGACCGCGAATGTCGCCAAAGATTAAAATAGTTTATCGTAACAGCGTTGTGTATACCGTAGATTTAATTGCTAAAATCGTAACGTCTACGTTGATATAC
>DAOVGE010000135.1 GCA_030672605.1 Methanosarcinales archaeon | reverse complement strand
GTAATTTTTGCCATCGGCAGCAGTTGTCAAGAAATACTTGACAACTGAATTTTCATCAAGTTCTTTTTCCGAAAAGATATTCTGAATGTGTAAACTTGTATTCTGTTTCGTTGTCTGAAACAACTCCGCCATCAACTTCTGTGTCAGCCAGACAGTCTCATCCTCGAGCAGGACTTCAATTTTAGTCTGACCGCTTTCCGTTTGGTAAAGCAGGATTTGAGAGTTGTTTTTCGCTGGCATATTATCAGCCATTATACGCCTCCCTGTAAAACGACCTGTATTTCATCGATCCGCCATCATCGCGTCGCCACCCCACCAGGCTGTTGCTGATGTGAATAGCGCGTATCCCGCACCGCCGGCACCCTCCCCGCCTTTCCGATGATCCAGTCAAACTCCGCTGGCGACATGTATTCGCCTGACGTTGCTCCTGCCGATTTTGATATCTTCTCTTCCATTAATGTCCCCCCAAGGTCGTTTGCGCCGCAATGGAGCGCGTACTGGGCAAGTTTTGTCCCGAGCTTCACCCAGCTCGCCTGAATGTTCTTGATGTGGGTGTGGAGCACGATTCGTGCGAGCGCATGCATCCGCAGGTCGTCAATTCCGGTGATGCCGTAATTGCCGCTCCCGAGCATCTCGCTCCCGAGTTCGTTGTTGTATGGCATGAACGGCAGCGGCACAAACTCTGTGAACCCGCGGGTCTCCTTCTGAATATCCCGTATCAGGAAGAGATGCTCGATTCGATCCTGCATCGTCTCGATGTGCCCGTACATGATCGTTGCAGTCGTTCTGATGCCGAGCTTGTGTGCAGTCTTGATGACACATGCCCACTCTTCCGTATTCAGCTTGTCAGGGCATATTCTTTCGCGCACCCGGTCCACAAGTATCTCTGCTGCGGTTCCGGGCATCGTGTCAAGCCCTGCACCTTTCAGCGCAACAAGCGCGTCTTTGACGCCCACTCCGTCTCTTGCCGCATGGTACACCTCCATCGGCGAGCATGAATGCAGGTGAATATCCGAAAACTCGGATTTAATCGATTTAAGAATCTCGCAGTAGCCATCCAGTCGCATATCCGGGAGAAGCCCGCCCTGAATGCAGATCTCGGTTGCACCGGTTTTGACTGCCTCCCGCACCTTCCCAAGGATCTCGGATATATCCATCCGGTAGCCGTTTGGGTCTCTGAATGCGCAGAACCGGCATGTTCCGATGCACTGGCTCGTGAAGTTGATGTTTCGGTTGAGGATGTATGTCACGGTGTCGCCGACTGCTTCTGCGCGTAGCGCATCTGCCAGTCCGAAGAGTTCCGGAAGTGGTGCGTTGGTGAGCAGTGTTGTATCCTCTTTTGTACATTCACCAGCGCGGGTGCGGTCAAGGAGGTCTGTGGGAAGCATGGTACTCTCGCGTACGTTCTATGTAATACCTATAAATATGTTGGTTTGAGAGAGGTTGACTATGATTGCGGGCAATACGAGTGGCATGCCCAACAGAAGATCGCGGACCGGGATATTGACGTTGATTTCGATTCCGATGAGACTTTTTATTATCTTCTGGAATGGGTTCGGAAAACCACAGAGCGCACAGAGGACACAGAGGAAAAAGCAACTCTCTGTGCCCTCCGTGTTCTCTGTGGTTAATCTTCTTTGCCATAACCCACCCACCCAGAAGAAATTAAAAAGTCACATTCTGATATTGGTTGTGATATCGACACTGGCGGTCTCTCTTTCCGGTTGTGTCTACGAAAGCGATGTTACGGGCGATTCACATCATGTCGATCTGGCAGAGTACCATGCCAAGGTTCTGAGTCATCTGCAGATCATAATTGAGTTCTGGAACCGCACCACCACACTCTTCAACGAGCACGAGTACGCGGCATGTCGTGAAGAGTGCGAGCGATTGGATGGGCGAAACAAGGAGTACGCCTCGTCGATTGGGTCGTTTGAGCGAGTTATCGCGGAAGCTTCGCTAACAGAGTCGGATGATATGTATTACGAAGCACAGTTCAAGATTCTGCATGCGATTCATAATAATACCAACCAATCTGCATTCAATCTCCGTATGGCGTGTAGATATGCTACCGAAGGAAATGACATGAAAGCACGTATCTATGCAGAGCGTGCTTCCAGGCACATCGATTCATTCTACGCCAATATCGACCGTTTCAACACCAACGTCAACGTCAGCAACACGGGATCCCGCGATTTTGTATCCCCTGTACCCGATGATTACGAATCATCCTCGCCCGATCCACTGAATGTGACTCCGTACGAAGTATCCATCCCCGCTGAGATTCCTGACCCGTACTATCTCACAAAGACCCCGTTTCGGAATACGCATGACGAGGTGGAACGGCTACTTGGCAAGGGATTTATCACGCCGTACGAGGGTTTCGTCTTCGATTGCTCGGAAATGGCATCGTACATCGAATGGAAGCTCGAATGCCACAACATAACGGCATATATCGTAACAAAAGACAACTGGGACGGGGTGTACGGTCACGCGTGGGTGATTGTCCCGTTGAAAAAAGGGAAGTGTCTGGCGATCGAACCAACAATCAGTGCTGCCGAGGGGAGTTTCGGCGAAGAGATGATCACGTACGATCGTAAATATTTCGTCTACGACCACCTCTTCGAGGACATCTATAATGCCTCTGAGTTCTTCGGAGCGGATGAATGGGACTGGTGGAATAAGCTGGAATTGAAGTGATTCCGCACCATGGCGCGGCGTACTTACTCAATATTGTGCAGATATCCGTATATACAACCACAAGTTACCCGAGCATGTACGGCGGCGTGGCAGCACCCCCTAATGGAAAGGCTTAACACCGAATAGAGCGTCTCGATACCGCGATGCGCGTCTATGAAAACCCGCTCCTGAAGCTGAACGTCTCCGTACAGGACGGCAGAGTGCAGCTCGATAGCGAGGGGGCGCTCTCTCTACCAGCAAAACCGATCTTAAAGAAGATAAACAGAGTTTTTGCAGACGAAAAACCGATTTTGAGCGGGGACGATGAACTTATCTTCTCTACATGGATTCCACCAATACCAGGCAAGGCATTCGACCGGATGATATCCGCGGAGATTGCCGCACTACTGAAAAAACGAGTTCCGGATCAGACATCCATAGGAATCACGATGCGCTGCCCGAACAACTGCATTCACTGCGGCGCATCCGATGTCACGGGCGGCGAAGAGTTGTCCCGTTCCGAGATTGAGGGCGTGATCGATCAGGCGCTTGATCTTGGCACATACCTGATCTCATTTGACGGCGGCGAGCCGATGATGCGAGACGACCTCCCGCAGATGGCGTCTTATGTAGACAAAGAGAAGGCGATTGCAACCTCCTTCACATCGGGGTACGGGTTGTCCGAATCAATGGCACACGAACTCAAGAACGCTGGCATGTACGCGGTCCGGGTCAGTCTCGATGGCGTTGATGCGAGCAGCCATGACCGGATGCGTGGACGCACCGGCGCATTCGCTGATGCGATTTCGGGAATTAAGAATGCGCTCGAAGCGAAGATGCTTGTGGACATGTTTGTTGTGGTATCGCCGGAGAACATCGATTGTCTGGATGACTTCTATTCGCTTGGCTGCGATCTCGGCGTCCACGAGGTCTCGCTCTATGAGATCATCGCTGTTGGGAGGTGGATGGACCACGAGGACGAGGTAATCACAGAGAACGATGTTCGCAGAATTACGAATTTTCAGAAGAGCATCAATCGGCAATCGGATGGTCCCAGGGTCACAGCTTTTCCATATTTCATGGGTCCCGACCTCTTCGGCTGCTTTGCAGGCAGACGGTGGGTACACGTGACCGCAACTGGTGACGTTCTGCCGTGCGCTTACACGCCGATCTCGTTCGGGAACGTGCGCTCCGAGCCGCTGGGGGCAATCTGGAAGCGTATCGGGGGACATCCGGCATACAAAGGGTCTGCCGATTACTGCATGATGCGAAATCCGGAGTTTCGGGAGCGCTGGATTCATTCGATTCCGGATGGTGCAGAGATGCCGTATCGGGTTGGGTGAACCGGGATCGATGTATATGTTTAGGTGACTTTAATATTTTCCAGATGCAATGATTCCTTTCAATTTTATCATCCATGTTAATCTGAGGTTTATTATATTTTCAACTGACCTGAAGAAATTAAAAAGAAGGTCTTTGTGTACCATCGCGTTGCAATGCAAAAACGACCAGTCATATCGGTTATACTCGACACCGGTACAAACCGCGATTTCCGTTCTTTGCGTCTTTGCGTTCTCAATTTAACGCGAAGGCGCAAAGGCGAGAGAGACGCGAAGGGTGATATCTGTCGTCACGTCTTTCGTGTTGTTGTACATCCGACTGA
>DAOVGE010000066.1 GCA_030672605.1 Methanosarcinales archaeon | reverse complement strand
CAACAGTTCACCCGTCAGAACCGCTGCTGTTGTTGTACCGTCTCCAACCTCGTCGTCCTGGGTCTTTGAGACCTCGACCACCATCTTTGCTGCCGGATGCTCGATATCCATCTCTTTTAAGATGGTGACGCCGTCGTTTGTAATGACGATGTCGCCGAGTCCATCCACGAGCATCTTGTCCATTCCCTTTGGTCCAAGCGTGGTGCGCACCGCAGCAGCAACGGCTTTTGCTGCCATGATGTTCGAGTTCTGTGCATCTCTTCCGCGTGTTCGTTCGCTTCCTTCACGCAAAATGAATATTGGCTGTCCTCCAAGTTGTCCTGCCATTTTTTAGCATACCTCACTTATTTGTTATGACCTTCATACGATGGTCAACAGAATCAGTGATAGTACTTCTATAAAAGGTTTGTGGATGACATCGGACAGCCCCACGAGATCGCAAAATATATCAACCATAGTGACTCTAATCTCCTGAACGAGGATCATGTCTGAAACACTGAGCGAAATATTGTCTGCGCTGGACGATCTGATCGATGAGATCGATGATTGGAAACTTGAGCATGACGACTACTTCTATCTGGATTCGGACGAGGAACTGGTGGCGAGACGTGATGACATAAGAGAACGTCTGGTGGCGTGTGGCGATGCGGCAATCGAACCTCTGGAGGAGTATCTGTATGACACGAAGACCCACGCATACATAATCACGGTCGATGTGCTTGCAGAGATCGGCAGTCCCGCCGCAATTCAGCGATTGGTCGATGCAGCTGAGCTCGGACATAATCAATTACCCCCCTATGCAGCGCGTGCGCTGGCGGAAATCGGCGCAGGTTCGGTTCAGCCGTTAATCGAGAGGATAACTGACCAGCTGGACAATCCGGTAGTTGATGATTACGGAGGTGAGGCTGACATAACCAATATGGTTGACGCGCTCTCGGGGATCGTAGATCCGCGCTCGTTTGATTTCATGGTCGAACTCCTCGACCGCTTCGAGGATACAGAGCGCTTCGAGGATCTGGCACACCTGTGCAGTCGTGTCTATGATCAGCACAATCCCGAGATCATACCCAGGATGAGGGCTCTTGCAGAGGAATACGGCGATTGTGATGACCCATCCAAGCAGATAGCAGTCGACGCCAGAGACACAATCAGGCGTCTTGAGGTGGACCGGGTGATCGGTTCGGATAACTGGATGATCTATGGCTGTTGCAATATCTGCGGGGATTATGACCGCACCGAGGGGCGGTGTCTGGCATTTGAGGAGCATAAACCCTTTGATTACTTCTGCCTCGAATGTGAACCAATTGAGGAGTTTTGCTGTGATAAATGCCATCTGAAGCGCGTTTTGTTGGCTCCGGACGACAGCGACAGCGACGATTGTAGTGACGTAGCCACGGATGGCTGCGATATCGACAACATGCCGCCGGTGTACGTGAATCTCAGATACCGTCTGGGTCAGGAGGAGTTCTCTGACAGGTTCAGAATCACAGCCAATTACAACGACGTTGGTGGGTTAATAGTTATTACAAATAATCATGGCATAGAATTTTGTTTTTGGTACGATACACTCGATGATCTGGACATGTTGCGAGATTTCTTCAGAGGAAAACGCAGTCATTTCCCGGGTGAAATGCGGTTCTTTATAAATTGCGGTGAGTTACTCGGAAAACCCGACCTCAATATCGACGGTAAAGCTGGAAAAGCTGTCCGAAACGATCGTGGCGTCGCCACTGCCGTCTATGAGTGTGATCGGTTCGGATTGGAACTGGCTTTTGATCAGGAGGCAATCGATGTATTGGTGGCGATCATCGATACCCAGCGGTTTCTGCTGCTCTGTGATTCGTATACGCGCATAGACGAGTTCTATGAGAACAGAGAGCAGCTCGTCTCGAACATTAGATCGTTGAAGGAATCCGGTGAATTATACGGATTAGCAGAAGAGTCAGGGATTGGGGAGCCGCAGCCATGCGATCATGAGTTTGAACTCCTGAAGACGCACAAGAAGTACACGGTGTACCAGTGCACAAGGTGCGGGGAAACAAAGAAAGAATTTAATTAGATTCGATCGGAATCATAGTTTATGTACTTTCATCTAATCGGGAACTTCAACACCAGTGCGCCCGTAGATCCAGCAGATGTGGACGTAACAGACTTCATGAATGCTGCAAATGAGACACTGCTGGCAAAGGGGGCGCCTCTGGGAAAAGGCGCGAGAATACTGAACTGGCATATCGAGGGGAGCAAGATACATATCGAGATTGACTCTGATCGATATGTGCGCGCCCACGATGCGATTCTTCGATTGAAAAAGCCTCTTGCAGCTCTTCTCGGAAAAAAACACCGCATAGGTATCAGAGGAATTGAAATAGAGTCGTTTGTTGCGAGGATACCATCAGATAATCCGGTAAGGGCGACAAATCTCCCCTACGTCTCAAAGATTGAGTTTGATTGCGGGGAGATCAGCATAGCAATGGAGATCGACGAATCGCAGATTCAGAACAGGATACCGGATCGGATAATCACCTTAATTGAGGATAAGATCGCAGCGCAGGAGTATGGCGGGAAAGAGGAGCACTGGAATCTGCTCTGGGAGAGTGCGGAGAAGCCCATCTTGAATAACGAGGACCCGACAACAGAACTCCTCGAACGCAACTGGATCAGACACGGGGCGGCACGTGGGCAGTGGATACATGGCCCCGAGATCACCGGAATCTTCCGCGCCTTCGAAAGCATCGTCAAGAAGGAAGTTCTCGATTTTCTCGGGTATCAGGAGATGATCTTTCCAAAACTCGTGTCGTGGGATGTCTGGAAGCGGTCAGGACATGCGAAGGGCGTGTATCCTGAGATTTACTACGTCTGCCCGCCAAAAACAAGGGATCCGGAGTACTGGGAGGAGGTTTCTGACTATTACAAGGTCACGCACGAGATTCCGATTGAACTGATCAGAGAGAAGATCGGTGACCCAATCGGGGGGCTATGTTATGCCCAGTGCCCGCCGTTTTGGCCATTCATGCAGGGCAGGACGATTGCAGACGAGACGTTTCCGGTCAGGGTCTTTGACCGGTCAGGAACGTCGCACCGCTACGAGAGCGGGGGCATCCACGGAATCGAGCGGGTGGATGAGTTTCACAGAGTCGAGATCGTCTGGATGGGGACACCGGAAGATGTCGTCCAGGAGTCGGAGCGCATTCAGGAGCGTTACAAGTACATCTTCGAGGATATTCTCGAACTGAAATGGCGGAAGGCGTGGGTTACGCCGTGGTTCATGGCGCAGGAAGGATTGACTGGAACTGCAGGAAGTGAGAAGGTTGGTACGATCGATTACGAGTCGCTCATGCCGTACCGGGACGGCTGGCTCGAGTTCCAGAATGTGAGCGTGAATGGCGACAAATATCCGCTCGGATTCAACGTGAAATCCCAGAGCGGCTCTGAACTATGGAGCGGGTGCTCGGGTGTCGGACTTGAGCGATGGGCGAGCGCGTTTCTCGCTCAGAAGGGGCTCGATTGCGAGAACTGGTCGCCTGCGTTCCAGGAGATTGTTGGCGAGCTACCAAAGGGCTTTGTGTTCATGTAGTCGAAATAGAGCACGGATAACAGTCGTCTGCGGCTGGCGTTGTCATTACCACCAGCCACACCGATGTTACTCACTCACCAGTGCATCTTCCTGAAACGGCACAATATCTGCGTACCATTTCCGGAGGAAGAGGAGCGCATGGTACTTCATAAATACATGAAGCGGCACGGTTGCAAGGGTGACTAAAAACACAATCGTCAGTATGGCTACGATAATATACAATCCGATCACGATGAGAAATGTCATGCCAGAGAAGCCAATTCCCGGTAGCGTGAGGATCAGATAGACCGCGATTCCGATCAGCGCCAGGACGAGTGCTGCGAGCAGAACGACGATGATTCCGATGATTGCGGTAACGATGCAGATCACTATGCCCAGTAGGATCCGCAGTACCCAGTAGACCAGTAGCTGCGAAACGTTATGCACTGCGGCGCCGGTCACCCGCAAGAGCGCGCTAATTACCCCCGTGTTCTCATAGAGCATCACAGGGATCGCCAGATTGATGAACGAATCGATCAATACAAAGAGTATACCTACAACTATAATAACAATAAAAAACAAAAAGGACGATCCAAGAATTGTAATATCGGAGTTGCCACCCAGTATCGCGGACCATGCTGGCAGCAGCGATAGAATGATGGCAAGCAAGAATATGATGTTCAGTGTCCATTTCAACACGAACAACTGCAGCGCGTTTCCCAGATTGTTTTCGATGTACGCCTTGAGTGTGACCTGGTTCTTCACAACCGACTCGACGAGAGCGAACTCCATGATGCTCGAGATGTACGAAAAGAAGAGGATGATTGTGAGAATGAGTATGACTGTAAGTGTAATCGCGAGCCGGATCCGGTCAACGAAGGTAGAGAGTTCGGCTACCGCCTGCTCAATCACTGCATGTAGCTCCGCATCCATCTGCAAGCGATCACCGGAATCTACAAAACCATTGCCCTGCAAATTATGGGTGTAACCCGGACCGCCACCGCCGCCATGACTGCCATAACCACCGCAACCGCCGATGAAAAAGAGTATTATCGCAAGTTTCGCCCATTTTTTCAAGTCGAAAGGCTCAAAGAGCATCTGACTGGTCTTTGTCAGAGCCTCTTCGATCACATCCCACGCGATCCAGCCAGCCATAAACCTTTGAAGAAACTTGACCGGATATATGGTTTGCGGTTAAATCGCCGCAACTCCGGTTGTTACACCCATGCCGCGGTACGGTCTTCGTGGACGTAGTGTCTCGACAATGTAATTTCCAGACAAAAATGCAGTCTGATAAAGTCAGGATAATTCAACCACAGAGGGCACAGAGTGCACAGAGAGGTTTTAATTGATCCTGCGTGTTATTCCATCCTTAAGGAGCATCACATTGAGATTGATTAGCAGTCCAGGGTGTTTTCCGCTTAGCTTGAGGTAGGAAAGCAGCCCCAGTAATCTTTTCAGATATCTCGTTCAACTCCACATTCTCTGTGCTCTCTGTGTCCTCTGTGGTTTTATTTCTTATGGTTTATTCAACAAGAGATGCAAATATACAATTTAGATGCTTAATATTCACACGATCATACTATTACATCTAAAAATTAAATTGCCATGACAGTAGTCAGAGAATGCAACCATCGGCTCCGCGCCGGTATCTGCCAAACTCAGAGTCAATGAGCCCCTTGCCACGAAATACTGGTCCGTCCACGCACGCCCGTTCTCCGGATGGATCGATGCAGCAGGCTCCGCAGACCCCGAGCCCGCACTTGATGTATCGGTGCAGGCTGAACTGAGAATGATCAAGATCAAAACCGGTCACATCCAGTCTTTGGAGGAGCGCATACATCATCGGCTCAGGACCGCATGAATAGATGTTGCAACCCGCAGTCTCGTCCAGCAGATCCGTGACAAGACCGTGAAGTCCTGCTGATCCGTCATCGGTTGCGATCTTGACCGCTCCGAAATTCTCGAACCTGCGCTGAAACAGCAGTTCCGCGCCGGTGCGTGCGCCGAGTAGGGTCACCACATCGCATCCCATCTCGTGCGCCGCCTCTGCGAGCGGTGCGAGCGGTGCTGCGCCGACGCCTCCGGAGACGATCGTTATGGAATCGTGATCACTGATCTCAAAGCCGTTGCCATA
>DAOVGE010000007.1 GCA_030672605.1 Methanosarcinales archaeon | reverse complement strand
AGAAGAACGGAAACAGTGGATGAAGATGAGGACCCGCTCTCAGGCGTTGCAAACCTCTTTGACGCGGCGATGGTCTTTGCTCTCGGACTGATGGTGATGCTCCTGGTCTACATGAGCGTGCCAGAGCTCCTGACGCAGTCGGATGTTACGATTGTCAAGAACCCGGGAACGCCTGAAATGCAGGTGATCGTGAAGCACGGCGAGAAGATCGAGGCGCTGAATCTTACAGAAGAAGAGGTTGAGATTGAGATATCAAAGGTGCTGGGGGTGATCGGCAAGACGCCGGATGGTGCGATGGTGTATGTGCCGGAGGGTGGAGGTGGAGGGCAGGAATGATAACTATCTTTTGTCGATCATCGATTCGTGTCATTCGTTCATTCGTGTTATTCGTGTTAAAATCACGAATGCGGACGAATATCACGAATTGCACGAATTTAGCTGCCACAAAATCCATTAATTTCACTGAAAAATCATATTATGCCGGTCGACTGGCACTTGCTATTCTGATCGCTCTTGCACTCTCTGCGCCATTGCAGACCGCATCCGCTCTCGACCCCGAGGATCCGGAATACTGGACAGACATAGGAAGCGCGTCGATTCACAAAGGCGAACGATACCGTGCAGGGGGCTACGCAGTCGAGTTTGCGGATTATGAAGGAGAGGTTGATTCTATTTACCTATCACTCTGGCGAGAGGATGAGTTACTCGATGAATCAGTGCTCAACGCATCCTGTGTGAACGAGACGTTCTGTACCGAACTGGACACTCGTGTGTGCGACTATCTAAACTGGGATGATGAGGTGATTGTCGCAATCAAGAACGAGACAGAAGATCACCCTGAATCCGAGAGCCCGAGTTACTGGGAGGATCCGCTTATACATATCGATCTCTATTCCCGGGCAAAGCCAGAGATATCGCTCAAGATTGAGACCAACTGCGAAGTGTACACTCCACTGGATTCGGAGATTCGTGTCACAGTTGAGATCGAGAACGTCGGTGACGCTGTAATCGAGAATACGACCGTTACAATAGACCCTGGTGACCTTCAGGCGACAAGCGATCTCGTCAGCCATTTCGGCAGCCTTTTGGCAGAGGATGAGGACTCCCGGTATCTCTGGTTCACCTGGAACGAGGTCCCGAGGAATAGAAACGAGGAGGATAGATTCCTGAGATATCTGTGGGAGGATCTTGGTTTCGACTGGACAAGGAATGCGAATGCACACATACGGAAGCCTGATGGCGATACCATCAGAATCAGGTGGGGCAACGACTCAGCCGAGATTGTGACCGATAGCAGAGATGAAAGAGCAACCCTCAAGATCGGCGGGGAGGCACATGCATTCGACGTTGTTGAGGAAGGTGGTGAACTGAACGTATATATCGCATCGGATGATGCGGTCGATACCGAGGAGACCGTCTATGCACGCTTACGCGTCCCGCAGTCGATCACCGAAACGGAGGGACAACCGTTCACAATCTCGGTTAATGCCACCGGATTTGATGAGAAAGGCGTGATGTATTCCGAATCTGCCTCAACAGAGATTCTTGTGCTGCCGAGATTCGATCTTGTAATCAAGAAGACTGTGAACAGCCACATATCAATGGACCAGACGGTATGGGTGCGTATCGATCTTGAGAACACCGGGATAAGAGACCTCAAAGTTAGACTGAATGACACAATTCCGTCCGGTTTCGGACTGTGCAGCAACGAGACATTGGAATGGGGGTTCAATATCACACCAGGAGAGTCTCTGCATTATTCATATCGTATAAAACCGGAGAGACCGGGGGTGTTTGATGTACCGTGTGCGGTCGCAGAGTTTGAGATAGGTTACGAAAGAAATGTCAGTGTACATTCGTATGCCCCGGAGATTGTGGTGGACGGGGCATGCATAACCCTGAACAAGACCGCACACCCTGGTCGGATCTCTGAAGGCGGAAGGGTCACTGTCACGCTGAACATCGCAAATACCGGGAACATGGATACGATCGTCAATTTGACAGACGTCATACCAAAAGGAGCGGAACTGGTCTCAGGAGACCGGACGATACATACCATTCTCGGGGCAAACCAGACGAACGAGACCAAGTATGTGATGTTAATCGTAAGTCCCGGGACAATGACGCTCGGTTTACCAACGATATCGATATCAGGCAGCAGTTACTGTTACATGACTGCAACCGAGATGCCGGCAATCGAGGTGATGGGTGAAAAATTGTCATCCGAACCTGAACCGAGTCGCACTCAGGAATCTCTCGCCACCAGCGGGGCACCACCACGATCCGCGGATGTGTCGTTTTACGAGACCGCGCTTGCGATCTGCATGTTCGGTGCTGTGTTTCTGATCGGGAGGTTTATGAGATGAACGCCGGAGGGATGAATTTGGTTTTTTCTAAAAACCTAACTTTGTTAGGGCAGGATTCTTGTATACCTAACTGGCAAACGCAGTTGAGATGTGAGAACATCCGATATTGATAAATATAGGTGAACTATAAAATGAATCTTATTACGGTGATAACAACCGCAATGCTTTCGGTATTGCTGATAGTATCGCTGACAGGAAACGCGTGTGCAACAGATGTGAATTCAAATTCCAGCATCGACGCACGCGAACTGGCTGATAAATTGACTGCCGATGGCTGGGTGCTGTACGGCACCGAGCAGTGCGGGTGGTGCGTCAGGCAGAAGGAGGAGTTTGGCGATGCTTTTGCGAATGTGACTCATATAGACTGCAATAAGAACGGGCAGGCGTGCAAGAATGTGAGCATGTACCTGTTTAGCTGGGATAATGTCACCGGAGATGACAGTAGACTTTTTGAGTATCTTGAGGACACTTGTCGTGCAGGCTGGGTACAAAGCGCAAAAATCAACAGATCAGACGACGATATGACCATCCACATCTCCGATGAGACTAACTCGGCTGAAATAATGCTTGATGAGGGTAGCGGAGTTGCGATCCTGCAAATCGGTGGTAGAGCCCACTACCTGAAAGTTGGGAAGGAGGGTGGTAAGACGGACATATACGCAGGTATTGAAGGTATTCCGTGCTGGGTTTCCCCGGATAGTACGCTTCATCCGGGATACTACAATTTAACGAGACTTTCCGGACTGATGAGCGATTACCGGGCAGCGCACCTGGCACCAACATCAACCACTGCAATGTCAACATCGCCAGCTACGATCGGCTTTGAGTCTGCATTTGCACTGATCGCGATTATTATTGTTTTTCTGATGAGAAGGAGATGAGAGGGATAGAATATCTCGTCGGGCTGTTGCTGATACTTCTAACAACAGCGAACGCAAACGCAGGTTGCATCGGCGCTGTCACAGGCACAGATTATGGGTGCGGGGACACGGTTATTGAGAGCTGCAAGTTCAACGAGGATCTGGACTGCCATACACGATACGGTCTCGTGATCGGTGCGGACGGTATCGTAATCGATGGCAATGGCTACGCGATCACCACAGACACACATAGTGACGATGGAGAAGGAATCCATAACGAGGGGTGCGATAGGGTAACGATAAAGAACGTGAGGATCGGCGGGTTCTGTTATGGGATATATTTCAAAGACGCTGATAATGGCAGTATAACGGATACTACTATAAACTACGGTCAGGGAAGTGGTATCTGGCTGTTTACCTCGTCATACAGCAACGTGAGCGGGAACACTATCGATCGTAGCGGCGGCGGTCAGGGAATCCACCTGTCCGGTGGTGCGAATAACAATATTGTAAAATACAATAATGTGGCAACGAAGGGCGGCATAGGGATAAACATCGATAACTCGAGCAGGAACAGGCTGTATCATAACATGGTCTGCGGCAATGTACGCGGCGATATCGTGGTCGAACCAGGACTTGAGAACACGGGTGATGACAATGCCTGTGCGGTAACAAAGGGCTACAGCGATTCCAGTGGAGACCCATGCACGCATTCCTGCCCACCGTCTGCGGCACGATCTCGTGAAGAGGCGGATTGCGATGAAACAGAACGTGGCAGCCCAACGTGCGGATGCGTCTCTGTTACGGATCCAAAAACGATATTCGCGTGTGGCGATACCGTCACTGAGAGCTGCACATTCAACTGCAATCTCTACTGCTCGTCAGGGCACGGTCTCGTGATCGGGGCGGATGGTGTCGTGATCGATGGCAACGGATACACACTGGACGGCGTGATTCCAGGCGATTGCACGGATAGCGAGACTGAGCGTGCAGGAATCTTCAATTCCGGACACGATGATCTGGTTGTAACATATCTGGAGATCAAAAACTTCTGCAATGGAATCCATCTCAGGGGAAATGACATCAAAGGAGATATCGTGAGCAACAACACGATCGATTACTGCGATGTGCATCACAACGGAAACGACATCGATGATACGACGACCCACGGCATCAAGATGCAGCATGTTTACGAGAGCATGATCAGCAACAATCTGGTGCATCACAACAGAGGCAGGGGCACGAGTTGCGAGAATGGGGGGAATGGGATTTTTATATATGGCGGAGAGTATAATACCCTCTCAAATAACACTGTCTACGACAATACGAAAGCCGGTATCTTCACACGAATGAAGCCGAAGTACAACAATATAACCGGCAACAGGGTGACTGAGAACGGGCAGGGTGGAATCATTCTGCGGTGCAAGCTCTCAAGCTTCTTCACAATCGAGAACAACATCGCGACAGATAATAAAGGTCCCGGAATCTATGTGGGCGGTCCGGGCAACACGCTTCGGTACAACACAGCAGCAGACAACAAAGAAGGTTCCGCATACAACGATGACGCCTCTGTCGCCAATGGAATCCGCATCTCGAACGAGGCTTACGATACCACACTGGTCGGGAATACCGTCACAGGCAATGATGACGCGGACGTGTATGTGAAGAAGGGACTCACCGAGATTGCCGGCTCCAACAACACCTACGAGACCGCCTCAAATTATGTGGACACTCCGGAAGATTGTGAGATGGTTCGTGGGAAGAAGGTGATCGGGAAGGTGGAGATGCTCAAGAGGTTCGATTCGGGAATCGAGATTCCATCGATCAAGGCGACGCCTTTGATGGCTACATTGATCGTGGTCGGATTGTTGGTATTTATAATATTTGGGTATTCGAGAAGGAAGTGATTGGAATTCTGACATTTCAGGACATTGTTCAGATGATTGTGTTGTCCATACGAAACGATTTTATCACGAATGACACGTTTAAACGAATGTCGCGAATATATGGAGAACTATCTACTATATTCGTGTTATTCGTCCATTCGTGTTTGGGTCTTGCACATACGTTCGTCGCAGACTCTGTCGAAAATTACAAAAAACAGATGCGTTTTGGCATAATATCCGTATTGCTGATCGTCTCCATCTCATCGACAGCGATGGCTGGCAGCCAGCATGATGGCGGTGCCGACGCCGTGGAACTCATCGAGTATGCCGAGCGATTATCGGAATTGGAAAATTATGACGGCGCAGGCGCCCTGTACAACAGAATCGCCTTGCACTACAGAAACGCAAGCGACCTTGCGAACGCATCGGCGCATTACGTTCTTGCAGCTGAAAGTTTCGAGTCAGCGGACGATTACGAGTCTGCTGGTGCAAGCTACCATCTTGCAGGCGACTGCTGCGCCGGGCAGAAGGAGTGCGATACCGCTCTTAAATACTACGAACTTGCAAGAGATGACTACAGAAAGAACAATCCGAATTATGACGACTCGTGGATCGATAAAAAGATACGAGAGTGCAAGGAAAAGTCCCTCATAAGCGGTATTATGATCTTCGGGATATTCGTCGGAATGCTCAAGTTCTCAAGCAAAGCAGCGTTTGGGATGGGATTTTCCAGACTGAATACCCGCGAGATTCTCGCAGTCGCATCGATCTACCTTGTTGTTCCGTTTCTGATGTGTGCAGTGATCAGTGTTGCTGGTGATGCACTGTACGAATCGATAAGCATCCTCTTTGGAATGGGGCTTGCATTCGGGGTGTTTCAACTGACGATAGCGATATCACTCCTTGTTATTGGATTTTACACTGTCAGGAAATGGAATCGTACAAAAAAGGACGTTAGCAGGAGAACGTTTCTCTTGATGGCGCTACCATGCCCTGTATCGCTTGCAACGATCTTTCTGACGTGTGCATTTCTTATGATCGCTGGTATGAGCGCTCTCAAAGCTGGTTTACTCGTTGGAGGTGTGTTCTTTTCGACGATCATCGTGATAACCACGGTTTTACGAAGAACCCGGTTTGCCAAGAAGCCCTCGAATCTGGGAAGCATGATGATATTCTTCGGGCTTCTCTATTTCCTCTCGATTCTGCTTGTTCCTGCGTATCTCCCGGTAAGTGAGATGGAAATTGCAATCGGGGACTTTCCGGTGAGTGATATGATTCCCGGATTTCTCTTCGTGCTTGTCATGATCGTTATCGGATTTGTGCGAGGGCGAATAAGAACCACTGACCGGGACGGGGGCGGACGATGAAGCGGAGACATATCGCTGTTGAGATTCTACCAAGAGCGCTATGGATTATTATGGCAATCTGTCTGTACATGTCCCAGCACTTCGCAAACGAGCCGCCAATATTAACCGAGAATATCCTGATTATGTCCTTTGGAATTCCTCTGGTTATTGGTGGACTCCTGACCTGGATATATGTGGGATACTACATGCGGCGTGCACTCTTCGACAAAACGCTTGTAACAGACGGACCGTTTAAATATGTCAGACACCCGGTGTACCTCGGAATCCACATTATGCTCACTGGAATCGGGCTTCTATTCTTCTCGTATATCTGGTTTGCGGTGATGCTTGTGATCGTTTTGATCTGGTATCTGGACGGGAGGATTGAGGAGAGGCAGATGATCGAGCTACATGGATCAGCATATTTCGACTGCAGAGAACGAACCGGGATGTTTATACCGAAGATATAAATGATGGAGTAATAAAATGGAACTATTACCGGAGATGATGAAAGTACTACTTACGATCAGTAATGCGATGCTGTATCCTGTACTGATACTATTAATAATACTGGTCGCACTCTGTTTCGTGTTTGCAGGAGATATGATCTCGGAATATTCAAAACGGAGCAAAGATTTTGATGATAAGTTTAAAGTAGGTCACTTAAGTGGTTTTCGTGGTGAGGTGAAGCGACTGGTCGCAGAGCATCGGAACCCCCGCGATGAAGACGTGCTCACTGTGAAAATCGGACGGCTGCTTCAGGAGTATGAGGCAGAAGCCGGGCGAAAACTCGGAAATGCCCGCCTTCTGATACGTATCGGTCCGATGCTCGGGCTCATGGGAACGCTGATTCCGCTGGGTCCTGCTCTCTTAGGTTTGAGCGCCGGAGACATCGAACAACTGGCAAATAATCTCGTGATTGCGTTTACATCGACTGTGGTCGGGCTTCTGATCGGTGCAGTATCGCTAACAGTTGCAAGCGTCAGGCAGCGGTGGTACTCGCAGGACTTGGATGACATGGAGTACATGGCAGAGTTATCGATTGCGAAGGAGGGGGTGACTGATCGATGAAAACAAGATTCATGGGAAGGAAACGACGGTCAGATCTCGGTGGACGTTCGGGCGTGGACGACGACCCCTTAAGTGGTGTTGCGAACCTCTTTGATGTGGCAATCGTCTTTGCGGTTGCTCTGATGCTTGCGCTTGTGACGTACCACAGCCTTCCCGAATTGGTCTCGTCCACATCAAATGTTACAATCGTCAAGAACCCGGGAACCGATGATATGGAGATCATAATCAAGCAGGGCGAGAAGGTAGAGATTCAGAAGATAACAGACGAGGACGTTTATGGCAGGGGGCGGGTTATGGGCACAACATTCCTGCTGGATAGTGGCGAGGTGGTCTATGTGCCTGCGAATGCGACGAAGTAGGGCGATCGGATTCTGGCTCTCTGATATCTCGCGTGAGGGTGTTCAAACGACCAGTTATATCGGTTATTTACCAAAACTCGCTCTACGCTGGTTTTGAGGAGTTTATAGAGAATTTGGTATATTTCTAACAGTTTTTATCACGAATTTAACGAATGGACGAATGACACGAATTTATTCCGGTTTAGCATTCGTGCAATTCGTTTATTCGTGCTATTCGTGATCCCTACGCACTTAATGCCACACAGGCAGGATTCATTTACGAAATGAGGCGTTGTTAATCTCTGCCTTCACGTCTTGCATGTGTTGTACATCCAACTGACCATTACATTTCTTAGGTTTTTATCCAAAACCAAACATTGTTAGGGCAGATTACTTGCACACCTAACAACCACTACTGAAATGCTCGGAAACACCATTTCCCGAGTACAACAACAATGGAGGAAATCCAACACAATGAAACGATATGCTACTGTAAGTCTCGTAAGTATCGTCCTACTTGCAGCAATCTTCGCCTGCGTGGGAATCGCAGGTGCAACGACACAGCCACAATCGATTGCTTCGGAGTTCGAGAACAAGCTGATCCCGGACGCTCTTGGCAGGGGGCAACTCTTGATGCCTGCCGACGTGGTTGCAATCGGCGGCATGATCGCCGTAACTGACGCCGGCACCAGCCGGTTGAACATCTTTGACATGAATGGCACATTCATCGCCCGCTACGGAAGTGAAGGTGATACGCTCGTAGGCGAGATTGAGATGCCAGCCGGCATCACCACCGACGGCGAGAAACTCTATCTTGCTGCCAACCCCGAAGTCGTGTCGGTGTGGAATGTGAGCGACGATGGTCTGGCAGCCAGCCCCCTTCTCGCGGTTCCTGCCGACGAGACTGAGATCGGTCCGCAGCAGGTGGCAGTGGATGCGGACGGCAGCATCTACATCGTGGGCGGACCCACGCACCACAACATGGCGCTTCCGTGCAGGATTTTGAAGTACGATTCCGCAGGACTCCTGCTGGCGGAGGCGAACGCTTCCACATTCACCGCGCCCGCAGGACTGGACGTCTCGGGAACGCACCTCTTCATATCTGAGGCAGATCCGATGGGTGAAGCGAAGATTCTCGTCTACAACGCCGCGGATATGACGCTGGCAGGTGTGGAACTGGAGATACCTGCAAACTCCACGCCCGGAGACGTGGACATTGTGGGAACCAACCTCTATGTGAGCGTTACGAGTTTCACCGGAGGCGTTAACGGGGTTGTCATGTATGATGTCTCTTCGCTTGACCCGGCTCCTGAGTGCCGCGTTGTGGCAGATACCAGTGCCCTCCTCGGTATAGGCATGATGGTAACCGGGATCGATGTGGACGCAGACGGAAACATCTACGTGGCGACATCAGCCATGACGTATTCCAGTTCAGGGCAGGTTCTGGTATACGATTCCACAGGCAATCAGACGCTCTCATTTCCTATGCAGATCGAACTGCTCAGTATATGGGGGATGGATCATGACGAGAGCGGCAAAGTCTACATGCTTCCGGTATCCTTTGACGGATCCCCGGCCTCTATCCGGACGGCAAACATTGACGGCACCGAATTTGCGGAGCTTACCAACCTGAACAACACAGGAGGATCGTTCCTCAAACTCGACGATTCCGGTCACATCTGGTATAGCCAGCTGGGGTTTGCCATGCCCAACTGGGATATAGTCTCCTCTGGCGTCTATGCCCTGGATATGAACGGGAGCGAGTTGTGCAACGTTGTAACATACAACACCTCGCTAACAGTTGACCCGACAACCGGAGAGAATATTACAGACGGAGAACGGAGTTTTCAGGTTCCGACAGGCATTCTCACGGAGACTGACGATGATAAACACTATCTATATGTTGCCGAGAGCAAGGTTGCAGGTATGCTGGGCGGCGGCAGCGGAATGGTTACCAAGTTTGAGTACGAGTTTGAACCGGAATGGCAATTTACAGAGGTCTGGACCGCGGGAACATTCATAGCATCCGAACCCACCCGGGATCTGGCGGCAGACCCACCAACTGCAGGCGAGTTCTCGATACCATTCGGAATGGCTCTGCACCCGGACGGCGATGTGCTCTACGTGGTGGACGAGAATTACTGGCGTGTTGTAATGCTTTGTCCAGATGATGGAAGCTGGCTCGGCGAGTTTGTGGAGGCGCCGCCGCTCCCCGCGGACTACACACGCTACTCCGAATCGCTGGCTCACGTCATGGCGCACGACCCGAGCTATGAAGAGGCAGTTCTCATGCCACTCGATGTCGATGTTGATCCTGACAGCGGGCTTGTCTAT
>DAOVGE010000049.1 GCA_030672605.1 Methanosarcinales archaeon | reverse complement strand
CTTTCACGGTGCAAGAAAAACCAGTAGCAATCGGTTCAATCTAATTGGAAAGATGCTTTCGCTCCAGTACTAAAATGGAACAAAAATGGGACCGATTCAGTGCGGGGCATACACATCTTTTCATCACCCTAGCAGTAGCCCACCCTCACGTTGTAGTAATCGTGGGCGCTACTCCTTCGTCTTTGCGTCTCTCTCGACTTTGCGGCTTTCTCGTTAAATCAGAGGAACGCAAAGACGCGAGGGCGCAAGGGCGCAAAGGTTGGAAACCACAGAATCCATCAGAATCAGTAATATTTGTCTTTCACAGGGCGTTGGGATGGCATTACATCTCAAAACTGAACAATCCAACCCAGCCCACAGACTTGCGCTCCCATAGAAGCCCGAAATGTGAAACAGAGGTTCCAGATTCCGCAGATTCCGCGAACCCCCCTGGTCCTGCGATACCTACCCTGACAAGATAACTCACATCTTCCTGCCGCATAATCGACCTCACACGAATGCTGTGACCCGCGAAACCCTCCGTTCTCCGGATCATATCCTTCAGAATATCCCTGACCTGCCCACCAATCGTCGAATAACATGCTTCGTAGTGCTCATGCCCGCAGAGTATCAGAAATCCCCTGCCAGAGGACGCTTCTACGTGCGTGAATGCATGTTCAGGCGTGTAATGGTATCCGGCAGTATCGTCGAGAAAATCATTGCCCGCATCCGAGATTCTCTGCCATGTACGGCGGTACAGACGACTATCGGAAGCTCCATCCGAAATTGTGGACGGATCGATCGGTCCCCCGTGCACAGCCAGAATCCGGTCGTCATGATCGATTGAGTGCTGCGGAAGGCTTTTCAGAAACCGCATGCACCGGTGATTCTCGCGCAATTCGGAATGCGCCTCGATACTTGCAATATCGCTTCCGGTGATCTCCTGGTTGGACAAGAATGCCTCGTCGTGGTTCCCGATCACGGATATGACTTCTTTTTCATCCGAAAGTTCAAGCAACCGCTCAATTACCTCTATCGGGTGAAATCCACGACCAACAGCGTCACCAAGGTTGATGATTCCAGTGACATCCCCGTACCGTGCAGTAAAAGATTGATTCTCGATGATTTCAATTATCGCATTCAGTGAATCTATGTCCGCGTGAATGTCAGATATTACCAGACGCGCCATATTCCCCAACCCCTGAGCTTCCGCTGATCTCTCCTGCGAGATTCTCCCCCATCTTCGAGCAGACCTCTGTGTACTCCAGCCCCTGCCCGAGCAGCCACATCAGCTTCACGAGCGCAACCTCGGGAATCATGTCCTCGCCCTCGACAACACCCGCTTTCAGCATGTCCCGTCCCGTGTCATAGACCCGATTGCAGATCCTGCCGTTCATGCACTGCGACGTGACCACAACAGGAATTCCGCTCGTCGCCGCGAACTCAATCAACGGGATCCACTCAGAAGAGACGTGCCCAAGCCCTGTGCCCTCAATCACAATCCCCGCGTAGCCTGATAGGCTGCAGAATCTGAGCAGCTCAGGACTCGATCCGGGTATATACTTGAGAAGAGCGCACTTCGTAGTCATGCCGTCGTGAATCTCAAGCTTTCGCTCCCCTCTCCGTACGTAATCCGTAAACGTTGCGATCTCGCATGAGGGATACTCGATTCTCCCGATCGGGGGGGCATTGATCGATTGGAATGCGTCCCTTCGTGAGGTGTGTTGCTTTCTGACCCGGGTTCCGCGGTGTATCAGGCAGTAGTCATCGGAGGTGCTCCCGTGCATCACAACGGAGATCTCGGCGATGTCGCTTGTCGCAACCGATGCGGCACAGACCACATTCATCGCATTGTCGCTCGATGGTCTGTCTGCGCTGCGCTGCGAACCCACGAGAACGATTGGAACAGGGGTTTTTATCATGAATGAGAGCGCTGCGGCGGTGTAACCCAGGGTATCGGTTCCATGAGTCACGATTATACCATCCACTCCCTCCGTAATCTCGTCCGCGATTGCACGCGCGAGTTCTGCCCAGTACTCGGCACGCATATTCTCAGAGAATATGTTGTACACGACCTTTGACCGGTAGTTTGCAATCTCGCGCAACTCCGGAATTGCGTTGAGTATATCCTCTGCAGTGAACTGCGAGGTGACAGCGCCTGTGCGGTAATCGACTCTGCTTGCGATGGTTCCGCCGGTCGATAGAATCGCAACCGTTGGCAGATCCGCCTTATCGTCGCCACTGCCGCCCGTTTCCCCTACCTTTCCGCCCTTCAGTACAACCGGTGATCTCTTCTCGATTAACTCGATGCGTGCGCCCCTATTCACGCCAACGTTGTATCCGCTATCCAGTTTGATCACGATGTGACCTGTGGTGCTCGGCATCAGGACGCCTTCGTACGTCACACGGTCGGTCACAACGCGTACCCGGTCACCTTCTTCCGCACTCATAATAACTCAACGAACTAATCAGTCTCCAACCGAAATTGTTTCGAGCTGGCTCGCAAGATTCCACACAAGAGTACGGGTATGCAGCGGCATGTTAGGATCATTTGTAATTTTGTTGAGGATATTCAAGCTGGTTGCAGCGCGGAACGGGATGGATTCGTCCTGATTGGACAAAATCTCCTTTATTTCATCTGCTGCGCGCCGGATGTTTCTGGGTACCGACGTGTCATTCAGGACATTGTCCAAAATAGCGTTGCATTCCTCAACTGTCTCTGTTATCGACATGAGTATCTCCATATTTCAGTCCAGATTCGTATGTCTGTAGTCATAGTATCCGTACCATATCCTATTTAAAGATGGGTGATCGATACGAATGATCATGAACGAAATCGATGTCATGTCCAGATTGCTCGAACTCGGCGGAACCATGCTCGCAGAGCATTGCAGTTGCGGCGCACCACTCTTCCGGTATCAGGGGCAGGTCGGCTGCCCGATCTGCGATTTCAAGATGACGCAGAACGGTGGGGCAAAGGAAGTTCACGAAGAAGGGCGTACAAGGAGAGAACCAAGGGACACAAAAGAATCGCCAGAAACCGCCGGCTACCTGCTCACCGATCTTGTTTCGGAAAAGATAAGGGAGATCGCTTCAAATATGCAGAAAGAGACGGATCTGGGGCGTGTTCGGGATCAGATGGACTGCATAGAACGCGGGATTGCGATTCTCGAGATGCTTGATCGGTATCCATTTCAAAAAGTAGGGGAATAAAATCTGTATTAATTATTGTTTATATTATCTGCCACAGAGCGGAAAAACTCTGTTGTCTCTGTTTTCTCTGTGGCTATTATTTTTACCGTATGTATTTAGCTGTAATCTTGTGGTTAGCTAAACACGGCACTGTCTGGAAATCCAGTGATTTCCGTAATGGTCAGTTGGATGTGCAACAACGCAAAAGACGCGAAGATTGAGATTGACAACACTCTTTGCGTCTCTGCGCCCTTGCGCCTTTCTCGTTAAATTAGAAAACAATAACGCAAAGACGCAAAGACGCGATGGCGCAAAGAACAAAAGTCTCCGGGTGCATTTCACTGGGATTTTCGGCTCTTCGCTATTTCGTGTGGGTAGTTGGAAATCAGGGTGACCCGAC
>DAOVGE010000179.1 GCA_030672605.1 Methanosarcinales archaeon | reverse complement strand
TGTACTGATGTAGGCGGGTCTTCACAACGTGTATCTACAGTTCGATGGTATGACCCCTGAACCATACCACCATATCCGATGATTCAACGCTCTTACTACAAAACTGCGCGCGATTACGAACTGTCGGAAAGGAGGGCTCAAGAGTATAACCCTTGTTCCGACATTGATCAGAGGTGTAAACGACGATCAGATCGGCGATATCATACGGTTCGCATCAGAGAATCTCGATGTGGTCAAGGGTGTTAACATGCAGCCAGTCTCATTTGCAGGAAGAATAAATCAGGAGGATCGTGGAAAGTGGAGATTCACGATTCCAGATGCGTTCAGGTGCATTGAAGAGCAGACTGATTATGAGATCACGAGAGATGATTTCTATCCGGTTCCGTGCGTTGTTCCGATCTCGTACTTCGGTGAGGTCAAGAAAGGAGAGCCACAGGTAAAGTTCACGATGCATCCGCACTGCGGTGCAGGGACGTACGTCTATGTGGAGAATGGCAGATACGTCCCGATCACGCGGTTCATCGATGTCGAGGGATTGATCGAATATCTGGGCGAGGTTGCCGAGAAGTACGATCATACGACGATCAACAAACTGCATGTATCTGCAGCTATTGTATCGCATATCACGCGGTTCATCGACATAGAAAAAGCACCAAAGAGCGTGGATGTGAAGAAACTGCTTATCAACGCACTCACCAAAGGCACAGAAGACGTTATAAAAGAGTTTCATCGGAAAACCATGTTTCTGGGGATCATGCACTTTCAGGATCTCTACAACATCGATTTGAACAGAGTGCAGCGCTGCGGCATCCATTATGCAACTCCGGACGGGCGGATGATCCCGTTCTGCAGCTACAACACGCTGCACAGGGAAGATGTCGAACGGAGGTTCTCTGTGCCGCTCGACGAATGGGAGCGGTCGCACGATGATCAGTGATTTAGTGACATGAATATTATTGATGTGTTTCTGATAAGCATAAGTCCCATGCAGACATTGATAAGCGTTCCTCTGGGGATCGCCGTCGGTATTAATCCCATAACAGTGGTTCTTGTATCGTCTATCGGGAACATACTTCCAGTATTTCTTTTTTACAGAATGATCGATGCAATTAAGAGATTCAAACTGATTTCGTGGTACTTAGAGCATGCATATAAAAAGACCGAGAGATACACAACGAAATATGGCGACATCGGGATCATTCTGGCAACACCGCTACTTGGTGGATACTGCACAGAGATTGGTGTTGCCCTTCTCGGCATGTCATTGTATAGAGCGATACTTCCGCTCTTCATCGGGCTTTTGCTCAAGTGTACCATACTTGCATGGCTGACATACTCTGGCATTGACATCCTAGAGTACCTTGTGTAAATTGTCAGTATTATGAAAACAACACATAAGTCAATCAAATCAAAACATATTTAAAGCAGTGCGGCAGATGATAACCTCATGAAGAGCGTTGTCGAATCCCTCCGCGACCTCGGGCTCACCGAGTATGAGGCAAAAGTGTACACAGCACTTGTGAAGATCAGAAGCGGGAGCGCATCCGACATACACCTAGTCTCAGGAATTCCGCGTTCTGCGGTCTATGGTGCGCTGACCAAGCTTAAAGAGCGGGGGATTATCGAAATGCAGTCCGCAAAACCGATGCGCTACAGGGCGAATCCTCCGGAGACTGCTCTTGAAAAACTCAGAAATAATTTTATAGCCGAAAGTGAAGACGCGCTTCGCTTGCTCGAAGAGATACATCAAACACAGAAGATGGAGGCGCGAGAAGAGACAATATGGACAATAAACGGAGTTAAAAACGTAAGCGACAAAATTATCAAGATGATCCGGGGTGCACAGAAGGACATCATATTTGCTGCGTCTTATCCATCGTTTCATGAGATTGCAAAGACGTACCGAGTTTTTGAGAATATAAAAGGTGAAATAATCAATAAAATCAAAGAGGACGTCACAGTTCGGGTAACTGGCTCGCGGAGCGAAGGACTTGACAATATCGCAAAGGAAATTCCGGGAGCACGGATCAGAGTATTTCCAGCGGATAAATCAACCGCGAGTGGCGGCATAGTGATCGTTGATGGAAAAGAAGTATTGATTGCGATTATGAGTGAGGATGTGAATGGTAACATGCCGGATCTTGTGGCGATCTGGACGGCGGGAGTTGGGGCTGTGTCGATATTCAAACACTTTGTTGAGACTGAGTGGGATGCATCAGTGTCTGTATGAAGGTGGGTGAAAAGATAGGGGGCGATTAAGATATTGGTTAAGGACATTTTTGAGCAGATCGGGATTTTCATCGAGAAGAACACAATCCTGATACTCGCAATTGCGGCTATTCTTATTCTCCTCTCATTCGCCGGTGCACAGCGAATCGAGATGGCATCAGGCATCGAAACGTTCGAGGAAAAGGAATCCCACCTTTATCAGGACTTTGACCTGTTGTACCGGCAGTACTTTGGAACGTTAGCGATTGTGGTCATGGTCGAAAGTGGAGATGTGACCGCGCCTGAGGTCTTGCATGCCATCGATCGTTTGGATACTGGCATTTCCGGAACAAAAAATGTTGTGGAGGTTGTTAATCTTGCAACCATGGTGCGTCAGGCAAATCTCAGAGGATCAGGGCGTGACAGGATTCCTGATGATCAGAGCGCGGTCAGATCGCTCATCGATTCGATACCAGAACATCAGCGCGAGATCGTACTGCCTGATACACGGCATACTGCGGTATATGTCACCATGCCGGCACGCGCAACCGATCCAGAGATGATCGATCTCCTTGCCGATGTAGAGGACGTGGTGGAACTGGCATCGTTTCCACCAGGATACAAGGTCATCGTCACCGGCGAACCAGCGTTCTATGTAGCCATGCAGGATGAGATGAAATCGAGTATGGGTCCGCTCCTTCTGATAGCGTCACTGTTGATGGTGGTGGTGCTATTCATCGCATTCAGACATGCCCGGTGGAGGCTGCTTCCACTCCCGATAGTCATCATCGGGATCGTCTGGACGTTTGGCGCGATGGGATTTCTTGGTATACCACTTACGATAGTCTCGCTGTCTGCTTTTCCGATTCTGATCGGACTTGGCATCGATTATGCGATCCAGTTCCACAACCGCATCGAAGAGGAATTCGCAAGAAGTAAGGATGTGAAGAAAGCGGTCTCAGAAACGGTACGGCACACCGCACCGGCTGTTATGATCGCCGTGATCATCACCGGGCTTGGATTTGTGAGCCTATCCACCTCAACGGTGCCAATGATCCGGGATTTCGGGCTGCTTTGTCTGATCGGGATCATCTGCTGCTTTTTTTCTGCGCTGTTCATCGGAATTACGGTGATCCACTCGCTGCACCGGAACAAAAACAACAGTCAAAACCGCAAACAGAAGAATGAGCGAACGATCAATAAAAATGTGGATGGTGCAGCCGAGCAAATATTCGGCAGTATTGCGGTCTGGTCTGCGCGTAATCCCCTGCTCGTTCTCGGTGTTGCAGGATCGCTCTGCTTTGCAGGACTGTATGCGGATACAATGATCGGGATCGAGACCGATGTGAAGGAGTTCATGCCCCCTGATATGCCCGCGCTTATCGATATCGACCACATGATCGTGGTTCTTGGCGGCATCGACCAGTTGAATCTGATCGTGAAAGCAGATGACGTGGCTGATCCATCCGTGCTTGAATGGATGGACCGATTTGCTGCGCACGAGGTTGAATCACATCCGTATATCTTCGGCGCAGATAGCATCGTAGGTCCGATGAAGATGATGAACCAGGGAGTTCTTCCGGAGGATGCTGCGGGAGTGGATGCGATCATGGAATCGATGCCAGAGAGCACTAAAGATCGGTACATCTACGGGGGTACCACCGCGCTTATCAATCTCGGCATCGGGGATGCGATGTCAGGGCTTGGGCTGCCAAGGGTCGATCGACTGACCAGACTGGTTAAGGATGATGTCCGATGGACGCACCCTCCACCGGGTGTCGCCGTCACGATCACAGGAAACCCGGTTGCGCTGACCACTGTGTTTGAAGCACTCACGACAGGAAGGAGGATGATGACGTTTGTAGGTCTTATCCTGATCCTTGGCGGGCTCTTCCTGCTCAACCGCGACTGGCTGAAAGCGATAGTACCGGTGCTCACGATGACCCTTGTCATCGGCTGGTCCGGTGGCGTAATGTACTTGCTTGGCATGGACTACACTCCGATGACCGCAACGCTCGGAGCACTGATTCTCGGCATCGGATCTGAGTATGCCGTGATGATGATGGAGCGGTACTTCGAGGAGCGGGAGAACGGACTTGTCCCGATTGATGCAATCCGGGTGTCCACTGGTAAAATCGGAGTTGCGATCCTGGCATCCGGGTGTACAACGCTTGCAGGGTTCTCAGCGCTGATTGCGTCGCCATTCTCGATAAATCGAAACTTCGGAATCGTGACCGTTATCGATGTGCTGCTCGCGCTGATCGCAAGTTTCTTCGTGTTTCCGGTGCTTGTGGTGTGGCTGGATGGGTGGCGGGAGAAGAGGAAGGCGCGGAGAGGAGTAGTGACACAGGGTGTGCAGAAGGTGGGGGCTATATAGGAGGCTGAACTATGAACAGAAATAATGCGGTGGTCGCCAGCAACAATAATAGATCACCATGCAGATTAGAATTGCAGACGATTGATTAAGAATAACCAAATGGCGGAGATGATAAGAATGCTAAAGACAATACATGCAACCTTCGATGGTATGGTGTTATATCCGGAAGAGCCGGTAGATCTGGAGCCGGGCACGTATATGCGCATAACAATCGAGATACTCAAACCCGCGAAAGCGAAGACAGGCTCGTTTTTGCAGACTGCTCGCTCACTTAAGCTGGAAGGTCCATCCGATTGGTCAACCAATCTTGAAGATTACCTTTACGAACCGAAGAGTGAGATATCTGATGATTGAAATCTTTCTTGATGCTTCCTACGCCATTGCCCTCTC
>DAOVGE010000014.1 GCA_030672605.1 Methanosarcinales archaeon | reverse complement strand
TGGCTCTCTGGTAATTCGCGTTGCAAGCGTCTCGTAGATGAATTGTGCTGGTGGGATATTAAGTGCTTAGGGATCACGAATGGCACGAATAAACGAATTTCACGAATGTTAAAATGTAATAGATTCGTGCCATTCGTCCATTCGTGAAATTCGTGATAAAAACTGCCAGAAACAGACCAAATTCATGACAAACTCCTCGAAACCAATGTGGAGTGAGCTCTGGTAAATAACTGATATGACTGGTCGTTTTTGCATTGCAACGCGAGATACCAAAGACCCACTTTTGTTGCGCGACCACAACTTAAATTTGGGCGAGCATGCAGTATACCAATGAAACAACGCACAAGAACGCACAGGGAACAGAGTAACACAGAAGGAAGCAACATACCATGGCGATGAAACCAATAACCGGCAAGGTGCTGCGGGTATTTCCGCAGGGTACAAACACAGACGAAGTGATCTCGGGAAAGTACAAATACGACGAACTCGATCTGAACAAACTCGCAGTTCACACCTTTGAATCGATCGATCCGGATTTTTACACAGACAGCAAGCGCGCCGAGAACCCGATCATCGTTGCGAAATCGAATTTCGGGTGCGGATCATCAAGAGAGCAGGCACCGCAAGTCATAGCGGCATGCGGCGCAGTATGCGTGATCGCAGAATCGTTCGCCCGCATATTTTACAGAAATGGCTTCAACATCGGGCTGCCGTTGATCGAATGCGCGGGAATCGCAGAGAATGTGCACAATGGCGATGAACTCAGAATCGATCTCGAGAACGGGCAGATCGAGAACGTTACGACCGGTGAACAGTACGATTCCAGCCCGATTCCGGAGTTCATGCAGGAACTGCTCGATTCCGGAGGATTGCTGAGATATCTCAAGGAGAAGGGCGGATATGGTGCGGATCAGTGACCCGTACACGGTGCCGTATCAGGCGATATATGCGGTCGGAAATGATGATTGCAGCCATGTTGAGCTAATTGAGTTCTCCAGCTGCTATGGCGGCTCAGCGTGGGCGCGCTACCATTACAAGAAGAGCCCGCTGATCCTTGAGACTCGTGTGATCGGAAACACGATCAGATACTTAACAAGGGTTGGTGAATGCGATCTCGTGCTTGAGCCATCGTATGCCGCCGCAGGCATCCGATCCGTTGTGGTGCAGGAGGGCGAGGTTGCGGTCACGTATGCGGGTCTCGGCGGCGGCGGGGTCGGCGCGACCACCTGCCGTGCCGGGGCAAACGGCGTTATCAGGTATGATCTCAGTGAATCCGGCGGCGGAAAGGTCGGGAGCGGCACAATCGTCCTGCCACTGCGGAGCCGTTTGATCGTGGGAATCGATGACACCGACTCAAAGGAGGTCGGCGCGACATGGTGCCTTGCACACAACATCGCATGCGCTGTCGACTGCGATAGTGCGCGCTACCTCTCACATTCAATCGTGCAGTTGCATCCGGTGCCGGAAAAGACGCAGAACTGCGTCTCAACGGTTCTTGAGTTCGCATGTCTTGATGATGGTGGCGCAGACGACGTGCTCGCGCAGATCCGCGATCTTCTGACCGAGTATTCAGTATCCGCTGAGACCGGCATGGTCGCGCTCACAGGTTTTGATGGATCGGTTCTTGCGGATTACGGGAGAGCATGCAAGAGCGGTGTTCTGACGCAAGAATACGCGCTTGAATGCGCCCGGAATTGTGGTGTAGACGTCTGGCTCGATGGTAATGGGGTGATCGGAGCGCTCGGTGCGATTCCGTACGTTGCGACGCCTGATGAGTCGGTTATACTATGAAGTTGTGAAAAACGGCGAAAAAGGTACTTACTAAATATTGTGTGGATCTCCGCGTATAAAACCACGAGATTACACAAGATTAACACAGAAATCTTGCGGAGATGGCTGCGCCGCTGCTTCGCAGACTGTGTAATCTCGTGGTTCCGAACATATAGCATTAAGCATGTTCGAAAGGGTTGCAATCATCTGGAATTTTCGGCATGGCGCATGGCAATGGTGTTGTGGATGGTAACACAGATTCACGGGGAATTGTGGCAAAGAGCGTTAGGTGTGGTCTATTAAAGCGGCATCAACGCCACAAGACATAACAATTCCCCGCATCCGAAAGTTTTAAATATCTACAAACCTTTGCATGCACCATGGTTGTCACACTACTGCAAACACCAATCGAACTGTCCAATGCCCCGCTCATAATCGGGTTTGCCATTCTCATGTACGCTGTTCTGGCTATCAGATTCAGCAAGGTGCATGTGGCGCTGCTCTCGACACTGGCATTCTCTGTAATCTACGTGCTATTGCTCATGACCGGTGTTCTGGCGTAACGTTGCATGATGCTGGTGCCCTGACATCTACACATATACATCTACGCAGTTTAGCGCAGGTCCTCTGTACTCAGGTTGATTGATATCTCTGCGATGTCTGCCCCGTATTCTGCGATCCGCCGCAGACTCTCGAGGATGAAGCTGATCTCCGTCATATCACACTCTCTTTTGATCTCTTTCTCGATTGCAATCCCCATCGCGACGACCTCTGCCGCATCCGTGATGACACGGTTTGCATCCTTCATATCATTCTTCGAGAGTGATGTGATCGCCCGCATGACAATACCATGCGCCAGACCCCCCATCTCGCAGATTAAATCGACTGATTCTACCTTGTGATCCAGTTCCAGTATGTTTCTGGCAATATTTTCGGCGTGATCCCCGATTCGTTCCATGCTTTTTGCGATCAACCGATACCCGAGGCATTCCCGTGGATGAGTGATCCCTATCTTCTCTGATAGTCCGGGACTCTCGATTGCAGCCTTGAGCTGTCTGACGATCAGCAGGTAGAAGCGATCGACCTCGTCATCCCTCTGGATGATATCCTTCGCAAGATCGGAATCGTTGCTGCGGAGCGCGTGCATGGCATCCTCGTGCATCGAGGAGATGAGTCCGGTCATGCTCTGCATCGCTTTTTTTAGCGGCAGGTCTCGGTAGTTCAGAAGACTCTGCAGGGTCAACTCGTTCTGCGACTCCTCAACCACCTCGAGCCCGATCAGCCGCTGCCGCACAGCATCCTTGATCAATTTCCGTTCGGACGCGCCAAAACCCTTCTGAGAGATTAGCCGTATGATGTCGTACCCGACCAGATAGTGCGCAACCAGCAATCTCAGGTTGTTCTCAGGGCTTTCGCCTGGGAATAGCTTGATTGTTGCCTCGTATATCTGCTCGTTTGCCTTTGGCTGCGTGGTCAGCAGAAGCGACCGATCAGGCTGGGCTGTGAGAAATACCTCGTCTCCTGCCCCAAGCCCGACATCTCTTGCCCACCTGATCGGCAACGACACGATGAGCGTTGCACCGCCTGTCAGCTGAACCTTCCTCTTCTCCGGTGGCATGTTCTATATAGTACACATATATTCTATATAAATGCCAGTGCCTCTGGGGCATATCCCTCTAATCTGTCAAGCAGATTTTTGGGCGGAGATTGTTTGACCTTTGCCCACGTTTCCCTGGTTCTTTTGGGGGTGGAGAGTGAGTAGTTACGTAATGATTGGTAAATGTGCATAATTTTCAGGTGACTACTAATGTAGGGCACTGTCTGGAAATCCAGTGATTTCCGTAATGGTCAGTTGGATGTACAACAACGCGAAAGACGTGAAGACCGAGATTGACAACACTCTTCGCGTCTCTCTCGCCTTTCTCGTTAAATTGAAAAACAATAACGCAAAGACGCGATGGCGCAAGGAACAAAAGTCTCCGGGTGTATTTCACTGGGATTTTTGATTGTGCCCCTTTTTGGTAACCAATGTATTGACCCTTACCAGTTAGCTAAACACGTACTTGACATCACTTGATGAACATTATCAGACAGTCTTTCTTTGTGACGATTTTACGAGATATAAAATAGAAGCAAAAGCATTCCCGCCCAAACATCCGTCCGCGTTCACCCCCATCACATGTAGCAATAGCGCGACCCCGTTCACGGATGCCCCGGACTTGAGCGGAGCGAAGTTGGCGCCCTATCCGTTCGCAGGCATATTCCGGTCTTTTCGCCTGACCACCCTCGACTGGACATGCCTCGGAAAGATCTCATCCACCATTCCGAAACCGTGCCGCTCCTCAATGATTGCGCGCAGTTCAGCCTCGTAATCGGATTTCTCGATCTTCTCACTCTCGTCCTCGGCGATCTCAAGATGAGTCTCTACGAGCAAGTTCACCGCACGCCTGCCGTATCCAAGGAGGGGTCTCACATACACGCACTTATACGTGTCCTCGAGACGCTGCGCATCCGGTAGCTCCAGCATCGGAACCCGGTCATCCCGTCGTGTCCCATCAGCGATGAACGCACGCACGCCTGCCGAAGCCACAGTCGCAGGCATGGTCCCTGCCGCAGATTGGAGCGCGCAGAGATGGATGTGATTAATCGCATGGTTCGGATAACCATCCCCCACAGCAAGGTCGCACGCAGTCTCAAGGACCACACCATCGATTCTGAGAACCTTGTGTGGAAACCCCAGTTCGGATGCGACGTCTCTTGCAAATTTCCAGGTATCGCTGAACCCGAAGTTGCATGTCACAAGCGTTACGTCAAAAAAAGGCTCAAGCAATATCGCTGATAGTGAGCTATCCTTCCCTCCGCTGAAAAGCACAAAAATATCCATTCATCCGGTTATATATGCTTAATCGACATCTCCTTCTTCTTTGGCTGTATCTGCTGGAGAAGCGCTTTCAGTTTTGCATCATCGATCTTGGACTGGAGCCGTCCGGACTGCGCAAGTGATATGAGTTGCATCTCAACCTGTTCGGCTAGCTGCGGGCGCGCCATCCTCAGCGTCGTCAGCCGCTCACGCGCCTCCTGCGTCAGGATCTGTCTGAGTATCGTCTGCTTTGCTTCCTCGACCTGCTGCTGTTGCTGTTGCTGCTGTGCAGCCTGCTGGTATGCGGTAGATTGCTGCTGCTGTTGCATCTGTTCAAGCCGCTTACGCCTGATTTCGTCAAGCTCTCCTGACATATCGCACCCCCTCAGTACAACTTCAATTCAGGCATCTGCTGCCGGATCTCGTACGCAGCATTATCCAGGACTCGCCGCCCATCCGGGGTCACCGTACGTCCGCCCTTCACTGCTCTGACGTATCCTGCCTTTTCCAGTTGCTGAAGCACATTTCGCACGATGGATCCGCTTCCTTTTGAGAATGTTGGTGGCATCGTCCCGTTGCGCTCTTTTCCCCCGTATTTTGATCGCAGTCTCGATACGCCGATCGGTCCATCGATGTAGACCTGTCTCAGCACCGCGGCGCACCGCACATACCACCAGTCCTTATCAACAGGCGGCAGCTCTTTGTGCACACCGGTCTTCACCCATCCAGCCCACGCGGGCGGTGCGATCTCTTTATTCTCTCTGAGTTTCTCTGCACCGACCATTATCAGTTTTTCGGCCGGTACATCGTATGTCGTCGTCATGCAGTCACAATTATGGATACGGATAAATTAACCTATCGGCGCATTGGGGGGGGGTCAACTTATGCAATGTTAGATCGGCAAGTCCGATTTTGTGGCAGGGTATGTGTTTAGCTGAGGTGAAAAAACCACGAGATTTTACGAGATTGACACAAGAAGGTAGTAGTCTTTCTCGTGGAAATCTCTGGTTCTGACGTTTTCTGTGGTCGCTAACGGTAGCTCCCTCGCGTATGCAAAAAAACGCGGGCGCATCTCTCCCATCTTTGCGTCTCTCTCGCCTTTGCGACCTTGCGTTAGATCAGATGAACGAGAAAGACGCGATGACGCAAGGGCGCAAAGATTGGAAACCACAGAATCCATCAGAATCAGGGAAATCTATGCAATCTTGTAGTTAGCAACATGTACGTGGCATGAATATGCATAATTCAGAGCAAAGACCGGGGTATGCCATGAATGCATGCGAACTGACTGTAATCGTGGAGATTTATGCGGGCTGTCAGCGACATAATCCACAAAGGCGGTGAAATCAAGGAGATCAGAACGAAAAGGTTATCGGTCATTGTGAGCGCGATATATACTATGCTCACGGTGTCCAACGTCTCCAGGGTCTTCGAATCAGACACGGGAATGGTTGAAGCTCTCCGGGATATTAATCTTGAGGTCTCTGATAAGGAATTTGTCTGCTTCATCGGGCCGTCCGGCTGCGGCAAGACAACGTTTTTGCGGATCATTGCGGGGCTGGACCATCCGACGTCTGGCGAGGTGCTGCTCGATGGTGTAGCTATACGGTCGCCAGATCCGGAGCGGGGCATGGTGTTTCAGGAATATTCGCTCTTTCCGTGGAGAACGATACTCGATAACATCGCTTTCGGACTGGAGATTAAGGGCGTGCCAAAAGCCGAGCGGCACGATATCGCGCAGAAATATCTGGAACTGGTGGGATTGGGCGCATTCGAGCGCAATTACCCCTACGAACTCTCCGGGGGGATGCGCCAGCGGGTTGCGATCGCCAGAGCACTCGCAAACGATCCGAAGGTCCTTTTGATGGATGAACCATTCGGCTCAATCGACGCCCAGACAAGAAACGTTCTCCAGGGGGAACTCCTGAAGATATGGCAGAAGGATCGGAAAACCGTGCTCTTTATCACGCACAGCATCGATGAGGCGGTCTATCTCGCTGATCGGGTCGTCGTCTTATCAGCAAGACCCGGGCAGATCCGCAGCATAATCGAGATCGATCTCGAGAGACCGAGAATCAGGACAAGCGTCGAGGTGAATGTGATACGTGAGCGCCTGTTGGGTCTGCTCGGAGAAGCGCGGGCACAGGAGTGCGGTGAAACCATTTGCTGGACAGGGGTTGCTGCCGGCACTGATTGAGAGGTGGGGCAGCGGTATTGGGCGAACGTCTCACATACCCTTCTTAGACGATGAGCGGCGAGTAATCGCGTCTTCTCAGTCAACGAAAAACAGGTTCTTTCTATAATTCGCGAGTGCAAACATCTTGTAGATGAATCGTGCCCGTGAGGTATTGGAGGCGTAGAGATCACGAATGACACGTTTGAACGAATTTCACGAATACTAAACCAAAATAAATTCGTGTAATTCGTCCATTCGTGGAATTCGTGATAAAAACTGTTAGAAATAGACCAAATTCCCGATGAACGCCCGGAACTAAAGTGTGGCAATTTGGATAAAATGGGCAATCTCTTTACAAGTGTTGGTCACTGCAACGATACCAGAGACCCGAAAAACACCCAGATCTTTGAATGGTGCCGTTGCGAGCATCTCGGCGTGCGCAAACGTCCCGACCGGGACTCGAACCCGGGTCCAACGCTCCGGAGGCGTTGAGGATATCCGCTACCCTATCGAGACTCTTGATGATGTGGAGCCGATGTAGATAAGGATTGTGTTATTTCGCTTTCTTGAGCTCCTCTATCTCATCCACCCCGCGTATTCGCAGAAGAAACGTGCCATAGCATGGTTTGGTGTACGGGAAGACCACGTAATCTCCATCGACTCCGATTGTAATCGGGGGAACTCCAATGATATAGACGTCAAACATTCGATATCCAGGGTTTACCTGATAAAACTCACTGAAATTTTTCCGGACGTACTCCCTGCACTCCTTGAATGTCGTATTCTTGAGAATAACCTCATATTTTGTCTCTTCTATACATCCCATGTAATCACCTGGTCTATACGATTTTTCAGTGGAATCGGATTGTGGCTGGTTTTTGCGACGACTTTTTCGCATTCAAAATCGATCATCGATTCGAATGCTTCGGCATCGCCTCCGGAGACGATTGCAAAGAGTTGTGCATCCGATATGCTGCGCATGGTGGCGAGATATGATATTCCTGCGTCTTTATGCACGAATACGAAGCAGAGATCAAAATCAATCCTCTTTTCGGCGAGATCTTCTATACACCGGTCCAGATCAATAGTCTCATCCACATAGTTCCGCTCAAAATCAGACACCTTTATTAGATTGACCGCAGATCTCGTCCCTGCGACAACCACGCGAATCTTCTCTTTTTTGAGCTTATTTGCAAGATACAGTGTAATTGCAGTCTGAACTGACGATTCCGGGCACCCCAGGACGATGAGTGCGTCAGTTGATCCGGTACGGATGGGCATAGATTGTAAACCTCTTATCTCTCGCAAAGCATATCAGCGTTATCCCTGCTCGATCTGCCGCAAGAATTCCTTTATCCGTGGGTGCGGACCTCGAGATCACGATCGGGATTCCGGCGTTCTCCGCTTTTGATATCATTCCTGCGGACTCTCTGCCAGTGGATCCGATTGCGCAGGTTGCTAAGTCGATCTTATATGAAATGGCGGAGCCAACTACCTTATCAACCGTATTGCGCCGCGCCACATCATCACTTCGGGCAACCAACCGTCCATCAGAGAAAAGAACAGAGCAGTGCGTTCCACCGGTTTTGTCCCAGATTTCAGACCTTAGCGAATTCATGATCTCAAAGACATCTTCTTTTCCGATCGTAATGGAAGATTCTGGCAAAGATCTCTGTATTACGCCTGAAGTTTCTGTGTACACATGGATCTCGTCTCCTGACACGCGCACGGCCTCAATATCGTGCGCGAGTCCTTCGCAGACAACATAACCTGCACCCAGCTCTTCAAGCTGGCACGGACTCGCAGCCAGCTCGACAACGAATTTATCGTTGAGGTGGATACGAAAAAACTCTTCGCAAACGACGCAATCGGTAGTATCAGCAATTTCAGACTCATAGCGACTCACACGGACCGTTCGGAACTCCCTGGCGTTCACCCCCATCTCGGTCACAGTCTCATTCTTCACGCAGTTCACTCTTCCGTATCGACGCCACATTCTGCAGCTCGTCCATCACGTATTCGCACGCAGCGAATGCGTCCTTCCTGTGCGGCGCGCTGCAGACGATTGTCACGATCACATCGCCGACAGAGAACGTTCCCATGCGGTGGATCGCCTCAAGAGACTGTATCTCAAAGAGTTTTAGTGCGTTCTCTCTTATCTTACCGAGTTCCTGCGCTGCGAGTTCTCTCTGCACCTTAATCTCCATCCCCTCGATTCCGTCATCTCGCACGATGCCGGTGAACGTGACGATCGCGCCGACATCGGGGTGCTTCGCTTTCTCAATCGTTCTGTTGATATCGATATCGTCTTCTGTTATTGTGATCATTGGTTTTGCCTCTATTCGTCTCAACCTGATTGGTGTTTCATGACCTCAAGCTTTGCGATGTTGCGCCAAAACTTTTGGAATCACGTGGCACTGTCTGAAAATCAAGTGATATACCACCGCGGATGGCTGCTGAGAAACGCAAGAGCTGTATCACCCTCCGCGTCCCTCAGCAGCACTCTGCGGTTAAATTCCCGTTCGGCTCATGTTGTGTTCCGAGTCAAGTAGTTCCGGTATAGCGAGGTCGTATGATGCAGTGGTAGGTGCCGGAGTAATTACCTTTTCAGAAAGACTGATAGATGAGTCGTACCATACTTTTTGAAGTGGATACGGAATACGACTACGACTATAACTACGCAACTCCAATCATTACACCGGAAATCAGAAATCAGGTGAGATCATGATCATCGGAATCGACCCAGGACTCGCAAAGACCGGCTTTGGCGTGATTAAGGGGAGCCGCTACGCAGGATACGGTATCATCATCACTCCGTCGGATGAGCCGCTCCATACCCGTCTCGGGATGCTGTTTGAGAATCTGACAGAGGTCCTTGATAAGTGCCAGCCGGACGAACTCGCAATCGAGCGGCTCTTCTTCTCCAGAAACGTGAGCTCAGCAATCGAGGTGAGTCATGCACGTGGAGTCATCCTGCTCGCAGCATCCGAGTATGACCTCGATGTCTTCGAGTACACGCCGAATCAGGTCAAAAAGGCGGTCACCGGGTCGGGTCGGGCTGACAAGAAGCAGGTGCAGAAGATGGTCAAGATGATGCTCGAGATTGATTGCGATATTCCTGATGACACTGCTGACGCGCTCGCAATCGCACTCTGCCATGCGCATTCGAAAGTGTCCGGTGAAGGCAAACCGTGAGTGAGTTGTGAATCGTGAACGTGTGACTCCCTGCCACCACGCACAAGCTTGCTACCACCCACAAGCTACTTATAATCAGCATGGATAGTATGGTGTATAATTCCCGGAGGAAACGAACGATTGAAACAGCCCAGTGTTAACATCGGCATGGTAGGGCATGTCGATCATGGAAAGACCACGCTTGTCAGCGCGCTCTCCGGAGTGTGGACCGATCAACACAGCGAAGAGCTGAAACGAGGCATATCGATACGGCTGGGCTATGCGGATGTCACATTCAGGCACTGCCCTGACTGCAAGGAGCCACAGTGCTACACTGTTGAGAAGAAATGTCCGCATTGCGGCGCTGCGACCGAGGAACTGCGCACGGTCTCCTTTGTTGACTCGCCGGGACATGAGACACTGATGGCTACCATGCTCTCTGGCGCTGCGATCATGGATGGTGCAGTGCTCGTGATCGGAGCGAACGAACCCTGCCCACAACCGCAGACAAGCGAACATCTGATGGCGCTCGACGTAATCGGTGTCAAAAACATCGTGATCGTGCATAATAAACTCGATCTCGTGTCAAAGCAGGACGCAATCGAGCATTACAATTCTGTAAAGGAATTTGTCAAAGGAACAGTTGCGGAAAACTCCCCGATAGTTCCAATATCCGCGCAACAGAAGATAAATATCGATCTTTTAATTCAGACACTCGAAGAAGCTATTCCATCTCCGGTCTATGATCCGGACAAGCCGGCTCACCTTCTGGTCGCACGATCGTTCGATGTCAACCGACCCGGAATCTCCCCCGATAAGCTGATAGGCGGTGTCATCGGCGGCACACTCAGTCAAGGCAGCCTGCGTGTTGGCGACGATATTGAGATCAGCCCGGGGCGGCGACTTGAGCAGATAGGCGATGTCAAGTGGGTACCGATCACAACACGCATCTCAAACGTAATCTCCGGCGGTAAGAAGCAGAAGAAAGCAACACCCGGCGGACTCCTCGCAATCGGTACAACGCTGGACCCGGCGATGACCAAAAGTGACCAGCTCACCGGGCAGGTCGCTGGCAAGCCAGGGACACTACCACCGGTCTGGGACTCGTTTACCATGAAAACCACGCTTCTCAAGTGGGTCGTTGGGTCAAGCGACAAGTCAAAGGTCGAACCCATCCACGCAAGCGAGCCGCTGATGCTGAGCATCGGAACTGCAACTACTGTTGGTGCTGTCACAAGTGCACGCAGTGACGCAGCTACGGTCAGGCTGAAGCGCCCGGTATGCGCAGAGATCGGATCACAGGTTGCGATATCGAGACGTGTTGGCTCAAGATGGCGTCTGATCGGGGTTGGCGAACTGACCGAATGACCGGGGCAGGATAACAATTAAATGAAGATCATTCTCGACACCAATGCACTGATGGTTCCTGTTCAGTTTGGTGTCGACATCTTCTCAGAACTCTCATCACTCAATTTTGACGAGTATCTCGTCCCCTCCGGGGTTGTGCGCGAGCTCAAGGGAATTGCATCATCCGGGCACGGTGTCGATCGAAACGCCGCTCGCGTTGCACTATCCCTGCTATCCAGATTCCGGACAATCGAGACCGTTGGGGATGTTGATGATGCGATCCTCAGGCTTGCAATCAAGATTGGTGCCGCAGTATTTACGAATGATTCCGAGCTGTTGGGAAGATTGCGTGATTGTGGCGTTAATGTCGTTTATATGAGGCAGCGGAGTTATCTGGATAGCATTCCGTGAGATATGTGGGTCAAGAAGAGAGTGTCTTCGTATCGTTGCAATAGACGTATGTGTTTAGATGAGGCGAAAAAAACCACGAGATTTCACGAGAAGATGGTAGTACAAGATATTCACCGAGGTAGTCTGCACAATTAAGACATAGATAGTTTTTCTCAATAACTATATACATCTTACGTTATACAGATAGTTGATATATATATAAATATAGTACAGATCCCACCATTCACAGCGTAGTTCCCACCATAATATACACCGGATTTATCGGCTTGAACGCAGTCTCTCCTGCGAGTTCGTAGCCTTTTGAGACCTGAACATGAATTGCCTCTTCAAATATCCCAAGCGACTTCATGCACCCGATGATCCGTGCTGCAGTCTCGATTCGTGCGGCATTTACAACAATTCTCCCGCAAACTTTCGTGCAAAGCTTTTGCAGCACGCTATCGATGTTTCTGGTGCCGCCGACAAATGCACAGTTGAGACCGGGCAGATCCGCAATCGCCCCTGATGCCTCGCCGTGAATGAGCGTTGTCTTGTTGGAGATTTCGGCAGAATCGAAGTTCTTCTCTGCCTCTCTGATGGCTTCTTCTCTACTGTCGATTGCGTATATTCTGTCCGCGAATTGTGACGCCGCAATTGAGACTGCGCCTGTGCCGCATCCGACGTCGCAGAAGACATTACCAAAAGCGAGGTTCAGCTTCGAGATTGTGATTGCGATTATCTCCGGTTTGGTGGGACTTGCTGAGAGCATTTTACTTTTACCATCCATTTGTTGAATTCTCTGATAACAAGATTGGGGGTACTAAAGAAGTCTCTATTGGGATTGGAATTCCCTTTTTTCTGATTTCCATTATCAGTGTACTGGTATTTCCCTAATCCTGAGAAATCATCCTCTCGATCACGTATCATCCCCCCATATTTTTCATCGACCAACCAGTACTTTGTCCTTCCGATCTTCTTTGTGCGAAGAACCTCCTTGCCGCCCATATCACCCAGCACCCTTCCGATCAAACTCAGATAATACGAGACCGTAGAAGGTTTGATCCGGAGTTCCTCTGCTAAGTCATTTCTGCTCACATACTTCCCTTGATCTGACCGCATAAATAAAACTTTTGAAGATGCACGATTTATCTCTGTTAGTGCTGAAATAGCATCATTCAAACGCTCTTTCATCGCATTTACTTCTATATATGGTTTTTTCGGTTTGATCTTGCTCTTGAATCCAAAATAAGTAAATCGTGTGTGTAACTGTGTGACAGACTTACCAATATAGCACCAGATCCAGATTAGAAGTCCTGCAAGGTTCCTGAACTGCTCGGAATCGATATGGATTCGGAACATCAACAACACTTCGAAGGACGGCATGGTTGTGAGATTCCTGTCCGGCTATGAACCGGATACGAAGGTCATATATGTCCTAAAAAACAAAAGAAAGCGAAAAGGAATAAGAACATGCTCGTAATGCTTAGCGAACTGATCGACAGACTGGTCACAAACTATGACATCAAGCTGAAATACGTCGAGACCGATGCCACGGACTCATCCACTTAAATTCACGCCTTTGTAGCGACTATAATCGGCACCAAGTAGATGTAAGGAGTTGCAACGGGATAACTTAATCACGTTATGGAGATTGGTTGAGTAATCCAATTCACCAATGACTGATAGTATAAAACCTCTGTCATAAGATCTGTTCAAATCAGTTCGTTACACGTACTTAGTAAAATAAATCGCAATTTACATATTAATCTACCGCACGCTTAACAACCGAAACAATCAGAATAATTATAACAATTATAAATAAAATAACAAAAGTACCGCCCACAATACCTGCCACAAATTGACCAAAAAGCATGAAAAAGACCTCATATTCCGGATACAAATCGCTTACCAGCGGGTAGGATAAAGTAAGTAGCAATGCCACCAAATATATCGTTGCAATAGAACTTACAGATATCTTTCGCAACATTGCTACGTTCCCCATCTCGTAGTGGTTACGACACAGTTACACTAAAACTGTCATCGCGTCCCATGCCGGAAGTCCTGATAGCACCCCTTGCTCGTGGTCATAAGCGTAGTGTGTGAAACTGCCTGTGATGGTCAGGTCACCGACTCCGCCACTCTCATCATATCTTCTTGTGCAAGCGTGCCAGACAGCGAGTAATCGATGCCACCTGCGCTCCACCGAAGCGTGTTCATGCCGAACATTGATGCAAACTCTCCGTCGGTACCGTTGATGCTCACAATTTCCGGCTCACCCATCTCCGGCTCGGGCTGATCTACAGCATCGCTGACACACACTCCGAGATGCAACCGCTCTGACCCATTCGAGTATCCCAGCGACACTTCTTCGCCAAAGATCATTGCGTGGTCGAATTCGTATCCATCCGGCAGATATGAAGGGGTTTTCACATCGAAACTGAGATTTGCCCTTGCTTCTTCAAGTGTCATCTCTTCAGGCATCATATCCTCGAACGATTCCTCCACAACCTCGCATCCTTCCGGAACCTCAAATATGAACTCGCTGTCCGGAATGCCGGTGTTGAACGTTACATCCCTGTATTGAACCTTCATCACGAGATTGCCGTCATTATCGTACATCTCTGTTCCGAGTAGCATCCAGTTTTCGCAATCGACCCATACGCGTGTCTTGGAGCTGAATTCACGGTCAGCTTCATCCTTGGGCGTTGCCTCGATCACATAAGTGCTCCGTCCATCGAGATTCTCGGTATCCTTGTAGGATATGTCGTTCTTATCCATAATATTCTTGATGAGTTCGGTATTAAATGGCTCATCCCCCATATCAGGGAGTTCCGTCTTCAATACCTGATTCTTTGCAGGGTCGTACGTCCACATCGTGCTACCATTCCTGACCCTTACCGTGCCTGCACGTTCGGCTGGCTCAATTAATTCGGAGCGGGTTTTGTCAGGCGTTTTGGTCATGATCGTTACCCGCGTGTTTTCCGTTTCCCCGGCAAACGACGAGTTCATGACCATCGTTGCTGAGAAGTCTTCTATACTTTCATGCTGCGCCTTCATCCTGGCAGCGATCTGGTCTGCAGACATCTGGTCGGTGCACCCGCTGATCAGAACGGCTGCAAGAACCAGTATGACTGCTGCTATTTGTTTCATCTGTTTCTTCATCTGTTTTTACCTCCATGTTGTTTCTGTTGTACGCGCTAAGCTGTGGTTGCTTTTTGTGCAACCATTGACTCTGCTACTTATCACAAGTCCTGCGAGCAGGAATGCGGTCATTCATCTTGTTCTGTTGTTCATGTTTTGGTCCTCCTTTTGTTATTTGCGGAACTGTGTATCTGTGCAGTTCCTGTTAAGCGTGTGATTGGGCGGTTATTATAATTTACTTAAACTACGAATCCGTTCGCAGTCATCTGTAGATTTAGAATTGCGTCGCAATAAATAAAAACCCCCATGACCCGACAGGACACCCATGAGCATGAAAATGCGGCTCGGATGCCTTAAGCCCCACCCCGCCCCCATATACACACGAGACGAGCAACACGGGTCGATTACTTTCTGGCGGTTTATTCAGAAACCCCGCAATAAAAACTGACCCCGGCAACCATTTAGTACTCATGAATGTTGCCCTTCAGGA
>DAOVGE010000032.1 GCA_030672605.1 Methanosarcinales archaeon | reverse complement strand
AGGGATGTCATGACTGCATCGATGACGCGGCTTGTACACCGAAGACCTGCCGCCCCCGCTAATACTAACGATATAAATAACATGATATGGCCAATGGAATACTGGTGGTATGGCGGAATCATATTGAACGCTTCAGGAATTGTTAGGAAAAGCGCGCCCTCTTGAACTGAAATAACGCTTGTTTCCGGAGATTCCTGGCTTACTACTTTTTCATGGGGTTCATTCTGATCTTGATCGCTTTCACACTCGCCGTTAAGTTCTCTGTTGATTACCGTGCCCCCTTTATTCTTTTTTAGTTTCTCTGATTCTTCTTGCTCCGAATGCAGGGGTGGATTTTTACGTCCACGGGACTCTTTGCGATGCACGGATGTCTCTCTTTTGCGTTCATTCGCTTTCATCTGAGCAAGTTCTGCCTCAAGTTCTTTTGTTCGGCTCTTCCATTCTTCTTTGCTCTTTTCTAAGAAATGGATTCTGTTCTTGAGTTGTTTAATCAATTTTTTGGCTTCAAGGCACTTTGCTTTCCACTGATTACGGCTTTTCTCGAAGAATTTAATCAGTTTCCTCGGCGGGCTTTTATATTCCTTGCCCTGTTGCATTTCGCTCATCGTATCCTCCTTTTTGCTGCTTATCAGTTTTTACCATCCATGTTGGTGGGGTATATAATAAAACTTTACAAAGAGCAATTATTTACCGAGAGCATAAACATTTTTAAACGGGTGGGCGAAGGAGGAATAAAAATCATATGGTTTTATGGGGCAAAAATTGCCTAAATATGGATGATTTTCATCACCCTACTTAGAGGCTACCTGGAATCTCGAATCTGGTGATTTAAGTTATGCAAAATTCAAAATAGATGGAATTGAATACAACAACCCCTCGAAATTTTGATACATGGACTCCGGATTCACTCTTCGCCATTTGTTGTTTCGAAAAAAAAGCGCTGCGCTTTGACTTGGTGTCCGCTACACTACAACAAATATAACGGCGGATAAAATGGATACTTGTTCAACTTCCGATCCACCATCTTCAGCAGCTAAGATTTTTAGATACCACTAATAGTTTAATAGTGGTAAATAAATACAAACATACACCAATCTTCAAGAAAAGAAAAAAGAGAGGGGATTACTCCCTCCTCTGTGCCAGCAACACCAGTCCGAGAATGCCGATGCCTGTGAGTATAAACGTTGGCAGCTCCGGAATCGGTGCGACGATCCCTGCTGTGGTCGCAGAGTCGATGTAGTCTGATGCGGCGTTGTATGTCCCATCTCCATCATCCACTACGATGTCGTATTCGGTGTGCGTCACGTCCTCATCTTGCGATATCGCCCAGATCTCGGTTTGCGGGAGATTGCCGCTTGCATCGGTTTCCACAGCCTCCTGCGATCCAGACGGGTCTTCGCTTGCATTAAGCTCCTTGCCTTCCACTACTGATCCACTATTCTGAATCCAGACCACATACTTGGTATTGGGTGCAAGTCCGCTTCCTTCCACGTACACATTCTCGCCGGGCGCGAACTGATCCTTCTCGGCGCCGGATGAGTCGCAGGATGTGATGGTGCCTGATGATGTCGGGAGCACGTTTGCCGCCCCCGGTGTCGGGGTGTCAAAGATCCTGAAATCTCCCTCACCGTTCGGATCCCTGCCCGCAGATTTGCCTGCGCCCGGATTGGGTGCGTCACCGTGGTCGCCGTATGCAACCATGTCGATGCTATTCCCCCCGGTATCGTTCAGGTATATGGTGTCGCCGTCATTGTTCAGCCAGCGGCTATTGGTGAATACCACATAACCATCTGCCGGGATTGTTTCGGAGAGGGTTTTTGGATTGTTATCATCGTCTTTGAGAGTCCAGCCGGTCAGGTCAACCGATTCCGCACCTGCGTTGTACAACTCAACCCACTCGGTACTGTTGTCCGATACGAATTCGTTGATGACGACGCCTGCGGTTGTCGATGGTGGTGTTCCGCAGGTGAATGTGCCGTTGATCCATGAGGCGTCGTCAATCTTATCAAAGTTGTCATCAGTCAGCTCAGTTGCAGTAAATTCGATGTCAGATACGCAATCACCACCACCCACGCACTCAAACGTGAGTTCAGCAACCACATGAGTTCCCGGACTAACAGCGCTCATGAAGTTCATAGCACCTACTCGAACGTGATCGCCCCAATACGTCCAGCCAATAGTCTCAGAATATGGCGTACCAGTGAAGTCCACGTCGGTAATATTGACACAGCTTGGATCAAAGTAAATATCTATACCAACACTCATCGTGTCAATGCTTGTATTGACCATGATGTTTGCATATGGTACAGTTTCATTGATCGACTCTGGTTCGAAGTATACTGCGTTTGCCGGATATTGTGCGAGCACCGTTGGCGTTGCCAATACCATAACAATCGACAGTATCGTCAACAACACTATTTTATTGTACATATTATATTACCTCCTTTATTCATTATTCTTTGTTCTATTCACAGCAGCATTCCAAGACATAGCTCGAATCGAGATAGCGCTTAAATATCTTTCCTGCATCCGCAGGGGTTACGCTGCCATCGCAGTTGACGTCTACAGCCCACGGCAGATCCAATGGATACCCTGAATCAAGATATCGCTTGAATGCTTTTCCTGCATCTGCGGGGGTTACGTCAACATCGCAGTTAACATCCCCACACCCAACAATCTGCGCGCTTCCGCCCATCCACGTCGCGGGATAGATTGTCGCGTGCGGCGGATCATTGCCACCAGGTCCCGCGATCAGCCGCTCATCCGTGCCGCCTACGATGCTCAGATCAACCGATCCGCAGCTTCCATCGACGCATTCCACAGTAAGCGTGACAAGAAGATGGTCGCCGGTCGCGCCATCGGGACTCACACCACCGAGGTAGATGTAACCAGCGTGATGCCCCCAATTGGCATACTCCGAGGTTATACCCTCTGCGAAACTCACGTCTGTTATGTTCACGCATTCCGAACCAAACTCAACCCTCGTTGACCATGTGTCAATGGTATCAGTCGAGTTCAGCCGGATCTGAACGGTCGCGTCGCCGCATTCCGGCACGTACACGGTCTGCGGCTCAAGGTAGACAGTATTGTCTGCCGATACTACCGACGCCACAAGAAGCAGCGTCAGCAGCCCGGACAGTATCAACTTCGCTTTCATGGTACCCCGCAATCTTCACCCATAGTATATTAGTTTAACGGTATACCAGCATATATCATGTCAGGAAGACATGGACAACCAGCAATTTGACATCCATTTATAACAGCATCGCCCACACCACATCCATTGTTGGCATATTCATCGATGGAATGTCTGACGAGGCAGCCCCGTTCTTGCGCCAACCGCTTCGACGCACTTCGCAGCAACCCGGTTTCCCATGCGTCCGCAGTAATCAAGCGATCTGCCACTCAAGAGCCCGCACAGAAACCCGGCGCAGAATGCATCCCCTGCGCCTGTGGTGTCAACGACCTCTGCAGAAGACGCTGGCACAGATATCTCCCCGCCCTTTGTTCGGATGTAGCATCCGTCTCCACCGAGCGTAACAGCAACGATCGCTGCCCCGATCTCATTTAGCTCTTTTGCTCCATCTCTGTAGTCAGATCCGGTCAGAATCCATATCTCGTCACGGTTCAGAAAGACAATCTCGGTCTGCGAGATTGTGCCATGCAGCGCATCGATCCCCCTATTGGCATAGAGCATCCCGGGCGCAAAGGATATCCTTGCCTCCGCGCGGTCGATAAACTCCTTCTGCACCTCAAACTGATCTTCACAGGCAAAGGATGAGAGGTGCAGGAATTTTGCGCTGTTTGCATACAAAAGATTCTTTGATGTGAGGTTGAGAGCGTTGTTTGCCCCGGAATAGACATACATGGAGCGCTCGCCACGTCCATCGACGATCACGAGCACCGTGCCGGTTCTGCCCGCACAATCCGCGGTCTCAATCCCGCTCACGTCCACCCCCTCTTGCTCCATTTCCGACCTGATGCATGCACCGTCGGAATCATTACCAACAACCCCGATGAAACCGGTCTTTACGCCGAGCCTGGCGAGACCAACGATCGTGTTTGCAGCGGAGCCGCCGGGCTGCTCGCTTGCAGAATCGATCATGAGTTCATCCCCTGGCGCGCCTATCCGCTCGACGAGATAGAGCCTATCCATGTTGAGCGCGCCGACTCCTATGATTTCGGGCATGTACAATCGATATCACACATTGTTGAGCGCAACCATCATCTCTTGCGCGAATGCGTCCGGTCCCCCTCTCGGATAACCGCCGAGACGGTGCACTTCTGTGCCATCAGAGCGGAGGAATATGACCACCGGCACCCCGCCCCGCGGGTTGTATTGTGCGGCAAGGTCGCGCTGTTTATCGGCATCGATCTTTATGCACACAAAATCATCCGCAAGTCGGATCACGTTCGGGTCCGGATATACCAACCTGTCCAGGTCCTTACAATATTTACACCAGCCGGTGTACACATCGATCATCACGGGCTTGTTCTGCTCTCCGGCAATTTGCATCCCTTCATCGTAGGCGTGCCACGTGATTTCCGCCGCACTTTCGCCCTCTGTCGTTGGCTGCGGCGCGTCAGCGCCAGTTTGTGTTAAATCGACGCATGCAGAGGCTATGCATGCGCACGCAACAAGTAGTATCAATATAAATCGTTGTCTGTTCTGTCTGCCTTGTCTGTTCTTCATGCGATCACTCCTGCTATTATCGGCGGTTTTATTCCATTAACCTTATCCCATGAAAAATTTATATGTCCCTCACCGAACAGTCGAGGTCTAATATGAACAGAGACGGAATGGACGAAAAATCCATTGAATCGATATTGAACGATCTGAAGAGCAAAGATACACCTTACGAACGCGTTTTGAGTTCGATGTGTACATATCCGCACCCGGTTGCTGTTGCGGCTCATGCGCAGTTCATCGCGGCGAATCTCGGCGATCCCGGACTCTTTGCCGGGACCGCAGAGATCGAGCGCGAGGTTGTGCAGATGATGGGTACACTGTATGGCAATTCCGATGCGCATGGTCATATCACAACCGGCGGCACCGAATCAAATATCCAGGCGATACACGCGATCAGAAATGCGCGCAATCTGCGCGAGCCAAACATAATCGTCCCGGAATCGGCGCATTTCTCATTCGATAAGGTCGCTGACGTCCTCAGAGTCACGGTGCAGAAGGCAGAACTTGATTCGGATCTCAAGGTCGATCTCTCATCGGTTGAGGATTTGATCAACGAAAACACGATCGGCATAGTTGGAATCGCAGGGACCACCGAGTTCGGTCAGATAGATCCGATCAGGGAGCTTTCAGATCTCGCATTGTCGGAAAACATGTTTTTACACGTTGATGCGGCATTCGGGGGATTCGTGATCCCGTTTCTCCCGGACCGGAATGAGCCTGGGCGCGGGCAGGAGTATGAATTCGATTTCACGCTTCCCGGCGTCACATCATTGGCGTCCGATCCGCATAAGATGGGTTTCTCCACGATTCCCACAGGTGGGCTTCTCTTTCGGAATTCCTCATATCTCAGCCGGCTATCCGTGGATACGCCATACCTGACGGTCACATCCCAGCAGACGCTCACCGGAACCAGAAGCGGGGCATCGGCTGCTGCCGCGTATGCCGTCTTCAAACACCTTGGAATAGGTGGCTACGAGCAAATCGTGCGCCGTTGCATGGATCGCACGCATGAACTGGTTGCGAGAGTACGTGAATTCGGTATCGAGCCGCTGATCGATCCTGTGATGAACGTGGTTGCGCTCGATGTGCCTGATTGCAAGCAGGCGAGAAGCGAACTCGCAAAACGCGGGTGGATCGTATCAATCACGCGCAAGCCATGTGCGTTGCGCCTTGTGATCATGCCGCACCTCACAAGCGAGATGATGCACCTCTTTGCAGACGACCTCTGCGATGTTGTGAGGAATGGATGAGTGGTACATGATGAATGGCGAATGACGAATGGTAAATGGAAAATGACGAATGGATGAACGAAAGAAGCTGAACGATCTGGTCCGGTATTTCAGCGGAGAGGTCGTTGATTTTTCAGATTGTGAGGTTGATCTCTCGCATCTCAGCGATTTCGAGCAGAAGGTTCTCATAGAGGTCAGAAAGATACCGTACGGCTCGGTTGTCACGTATTCTATGCTTGCCGAGCGGATCGGGCATCCAGGGGCGGCGCGGGCGGTCGGAAACGCGCTCCGGAAGAACCCGGCGCTCGTTGTGATCCCGTGTCACCGGGTGGTCGCGAAGGATGGAATCGGTGGGTACGTGATCGGTATGGATGCGAAGCGGCGGCGGCTGGAACTGGAGGCGAGGGGACTGCGTCATAAGGCAGGGCAGACCCTGATAGGGGATGAGCAGTACTGATTAAAAAGAAGCAGTTACATTCGGAAATGATGCCGGATTTTCGGTATCTCGTGTAGCCAAACACGTATCAAACTTCATGGGGGCTGCTTTGGGCACATATTATTTAACCGGCACACCCACCACTCCGCGACCTCACTGTGAGCTCACCCACGTGATACCACAGAACACTTTGACGGATATACTCGGTCGGGACTCGCATTCGCTGACAGGCACTGCAAAAGCAGTGGTTAAGTCATTCAGCAGATGAATGTATGTACCACAATGCTTATATACTTGTAGGTTGATCTAAGCTTATGCCCCCTTAACAGCTCGGCGGAGAGATCAGAGAAATCGTTAAATAGATTTGGGATGGGGTGTTTAAATATGGGGGCAGAGCGCCAGCAGAGATCGATTGGACACAGCATGACCAGACACAGATCTACGAGATGGCTAATTATCCAGATACCATAAAGGATCTTGTTGATGGGGTGGATAGACGGATAAAATCTGGAAAAATCCCCTGAAATGGTTAGAAGAGTACCATATACGATATGCGCTCAATTTCGAAAACGGTCAATTCGATGGTGAAACGCAGGTTCGGTGCACCGTTGTGGAAACGGCTTGAATCGCGGAGGAGGCTGAGACTTGGACACGATGTTTGGAGGGTGGGATATCTCGGGGTCATGGAAGCCGTGGTGCCTGACTGGCGCAGGCAGGGGCATCGGCGAATTTTGCCCCAAAACTTTCATGAGGGTTACCTTTATGTACTATGAACACCATAATACATCATTATCATTATGATAATAATGAGAACTTCAGGAGTGTGGCAACAATGCAGAACAACACAGACAATGGGCACATAGAACGAATAGAACAACTGAAGCGAGAGAAGAATGCGATCATCCTCGCTCATAACTACGAAAGACCGGAGATCAGAGCTGTGGCGGACGTTGTTTCCGGCTCTTTAGGGCTCGCAGAAGCGGCAAACGAGACAAGCGCCGACATAATTGTCGTCTGCGGTGTCGATTTCATGGCGGAGATGGCAGCAGTCATGAACCCTGACAGGAAAGTTATCTCTCCGGTCAGGAATGCTACGTGCCCGCTGGCACAACAACTATCGCCGCGGAAGTTGCGCGATGCAAAGAGGGCAAACCCCAACTCCGAGGTTCTCCTGTACATGAACGCGCACGCAAGTGCCATAGCGCTTGCCGACTGCGTCTGCACCGCTGCGAATGCACTGACGGTCGCAGAGGCGATGGACCACAGTTCACCCATCCTGTTCGGTCCCGATCGCTGTGTATCCTACTACATCAGCAAACGGACTGGAAGAGAGCTTATAGCCGTTCCTGAGAACGGGGCATGCCCCGTACACCAAAAGATATCGCTTGAAGCCCTGATTGCGGCAAAGGCGGCGCATCCCAGAGCAAAAGTCGTTGCTCATCCGGAATGCAGACCGGAAGTTCAGGATCGCACAGATTACATCGGTTCAACAGGCGGGATCGTGAAATTTTGCAAGGAAGCTGACGCCGGGGAGTTTCTGGTGGCTACCGATTCCGGGGTATCCCGCATGCTCGAGAAGGAGTCTCCGGAAAAGACGTTTTATCCGATATCCGATGCTCTGGTCTGCCCGCGCATGAAGGTCCCGACGCTCGCAAAGGTGGAGGCGGCGCTGGTCAATGAGAAGTTCAGGGTAGTTGTGCCGCAAGAGATCGCTGATGCCGCGAGAATACCGATTGAGAGGATGCTCGAGCTGTCCTGATGAGGGGCGCTGCCGATTAGGAATGGGGATTACGCACCCATTTCCATATCTATTTACACCATTTGCTCCGGTTCCATCCGTAACAGGTGCGGTTCAGTCGTCATGACCGCGAGAGCAGGACCACCCGACTGATCCGGGACTCGTCGGCGACCCGATACCCAATTATATCGCTGATCTCTGACGCAAACGAAAGTACCTCAGAATGCTCCGGCATCGCGTCCCGGTCCAGACGTTTTCTTGAAAATCCCACGTGCATGTACGCCTTGACTTCAATATAATCCGGATTGGCGACGCGCAGAAGATGCGCATAACCCGCGCAGTCGTGCATGTTCAGCCCCTTGATGAGTGTGATTCTAATTGCGGTTCTCGTCCTCGCCCCTGCCCAGGTCTCAGCCCCGGTCACTGACCTCGACCGCGACCTTGAATTTCCGAGTACCGAGAGCGATTCCTGAATCTCGCTCCAGAAATTCCCGTGTGGGTTGCATACCCGCAGATAGGTCTCCTCGTCGGGCGCATTCAGGCTGAGGTACAGCTGGGTCGGCGATATCTTTGCGATCATGTCCGGCTGCGTTCCGTTCGAGACCACAAACGTGGTCATTCCGTCCTTTTTGTATAGGTCTATTAACTCTGGCAGGTGTGGGTAGAGCGTCGGCTCGCCTGCAAGTGATATTGCGACCTGATTCGGCTTTCGCGCATAGGCGAGTGCATCCATGTTGGTAGTCTCGGACCCACCATATCCGGAGATTATGCGCAGATGCTCTCGCAGAATCGACCCCTTGATTTCAACTGGAGAATCCCAATCGGGTGACGTCGGCGACGGCACAGGCACCGGCATTTCGACGGGGCGCCAGCAGTGCAGGCACCGGTGGTTGCATGCGAGTGTCGGCGTCATCTGGATGCAGCGATGCGACTGGATGCCGTAGAACTGCGATTTGTAGCAGCTTCCCTCCCCTCGTAGTGCCCGGTTCAGCCAGTGGCATGTCTTGACTGCGCTGTGCCTGCCTGCGATGTGGTAGCCGTGTTTCTTGAGCAGATCACCGAGCTCTGGCAAGGGTTCCGGAGCCGATTTTGGCTCCAGCTCTGGTTCAGGTTTTGATTTCATCGGGTCATCTGTTGCGTTTCAAAGTGTTCAAGCATCGATTGCTGTATCATATCTATCACCAAGAGATCCTCTGCCAGCTCCAGATCGATTCCCATGCCGGTGGTTATGGGCTCGAGCAGTTTGAAGACCTCATCTCGCCTGACAATTATCTCCTTTGGACGTGATTTCATGCGCTCGATTACGCCCAGAACCTGCTCTTGAAGCTCTGGTCTGTATTCAGGAGGTTCTGCCGCATGATGGTGCAGTATCTCACCGGAACGGTGATTCGCAACAACGATTATGTGGGGGCAGTACGGTCTTTCGCCCACACTCTCCTGCATGGCAGTGGGTGTATGAAACATATCAATCTCCCAGACATCTCCACTCTTGCGGGCGGCTCTTTTTACATTTCTGAGGCGTTGTTCGTCAACTGGATCAACTGTAAACTCGCGCTCCACACGCTCGGGTTCCAGCCACTCATCAACCCATCTTGAATCGTCTCCCCTA
>DAOVGE010000119.1 GCA_030672605.1 Methanosarcinales archaeon | reverse complement strand
AACGATCAGTGATTTTTCAGAGACCCTGCACGGGTACACCTCCTCGCATGACGCATCCGGCGGGAACTATAACATCACCATAACGGTGCACTCGGATGCGAGGGGTGTAATCAAACTATCGCGCCTGCGCATCTACTACTACATCCGCGGAGACGAGACACAGGTCGCACAGACGCGAATCATCACAAACGGCGCCCCACAATCCAGCTCGGTGACTGCGACAAAGATTGTCACGCTCCAGGATTGCGATGTTACTGCATCCGATGCCGAGGAGCGGATACCGGATGCGAGCATATCGCCGATCATCAACCTGTGGAATCTCGTTTCCGTGAGACTGGAGATGTGGTATAAATGATACGTGACGAAGAGGCACAGTGGATAATTCTTGCCGGATTTACGATAAGTATAGCCCTTGCAATACTGATCATCCTCTTGAATCTCTCATTCATGTCCGGATACCAGTCCTCGCAGGCGCAGATTGAGTTCCCGATGTACGAACTCCGTGAACTGTACGACGAGACCTATATTGAGGTGAATACCGCCGCCATGAACGTGAATTATACGGACGATATCGACGATTGTAACGTGATCAATGAGACGATGGCGAACTTTGGAAACCTCCTGTCCCAGCTGTACGCGTATCATGGGCAGATAGTGACAGTGACCGTAAATACAACGACCAATGACACAGCAGGTGGGCTGAATCTCACAAGGGTGGAGGTCACCCTCAAATTCGACGACGGTGTCACCGAATACACCGAATATTTAAGCAGTGAAGTCTGAATATTATGTGGGAGTCGATGATATGCTGAACGATCGCAACGCAGTCTCTTATGCACTCGAATACATCATGATCTCGAGCATATCGCTCCTCTTCTTCGGAGTTGTGATGCTGAGTGCTGGCACGATGCTCACAGAGACTCCGACCGATATCGCCGCAACTCAGCAGTTCAATGACATCGGAAACGACATCGGAACCAAGCTGATCATGTTATACCTGATCGCGCCCGAGAACGGCACACTGAACACATCGCTTGAGATGCCAGACACGATCGGCGGGCACACATACACGGTCAAGATGTCAACCAAAAATACCACGGACCAGCGGGTGATAATTGATGCCGACGACATCGACCTCAGCATATCGTACACGATAAACGGCATCGGTGCATCCATTCCGATCGACGGGGAGACGCACAGCGCAAGCGGCAAACACAGGTTATCGTTCACCAATAGATAGGAGCGATGGGGGCAGGGAAGATGAACAGGCTACTCAAATCAAACAGAGCGGTTTCCGAGGTTGTGGGATACGTGCTCGTATTCGGAATCGTCGTTGTTGCGATCGGATCGATTTATGTGGGCGGTCTGCCAGCGCTGCAATCGACGAAGGATGCGACCCAATTCAAGGGCGTCGAGCAGGGTTTTCTGATCCTTCACACAGATCTGCTGAAGGTTGCTCTTGATCAATCACCGGTCAGGACGACAAAACTCGGCACCGCTGAAGGCGGCTCGCTCTCATCCGATCCTAATGTATGCGACCTGTCGCTCAGGATCGTCGTTGGCGGAGATGTGGACGAGTGTACCATCCCCATGGGTCGCATCGAGTTTACGAGCGGAATCGGCTCTGTTGCGTGCGAGAATGGAGCAGTACTCACAAAGTACCCGAGTGGCACAGTCATGGTATCGGAACCCAGGATGTTCAATTCCATGGATCAGGGCAATATCATGTTCTCGCTTGTCAAGATCAATGATTCAGCGTCATCCGTCGGAGGCGGCATCGCACGGGTCACGATCAGTAATCCGCGATTCAATGAGAGCGTCTTCAGTACTCCGGAGGTCTATGAGAATGGCTATCTGAATATTATGGTCAATAGCGAGTATGCTGGTGCGTGGAAGCGGTTTCTTGAGGACGAGTTCGGTGCGACGTTTGCCGGTTCAACCGAAGACACGACCGGCTGGAGCAGCGATATTCACTTCAACAAGCTGGTTGTCGTCGAATACATCGTCAGTGTGGATATCGGGTGATTGCCATGTTTCCGGAGTCTTTTTAATTTCTTCCGGTCGGTTGAAAAACATGATGTCAAACCTGCAAATACAAATACGATTGGATTGGTGAAATCAGTGTTAATCTGTGGCTAAAAGTTTTATTTGCCACTGATTAACGCAGATTACGCCGATTAACGGTGTAAATGTACTCACCCAATATTGTGTGGATATCCACATACAACCACGAGAACAGACGATCCACGGATGCTTACGAAGACTCACAGAATATGTTGGAGGATATTATATAAACATACGAACACGATCCCCCATTCACCCGAACTTCGCAATCTCCGCCATCTTACAAACATTCTCCTCCAACCGCATCCCCGCGCCTTCTTCGTACATATCCTCAATTCTGCTCGCCCTGATCAGCTCATTTATGCTTTCGAGTCTCTCTTTGAAGATCGTCTTTGCGCGATAGCCGTTGTCCCCCATAAGCGCATAAATGACATAGTACTGAGCATAAAGCTCCCGGTCCAGAAGTGGGTACACGTCGCCTAAAAGTTCTTTCAGATCACTTTCCACCTTGTTATCGTAAAAATCGTTGTCCACCATCATGTCCGCGTCCAGATATGTGACGTTGATGATCGCCTCCTCTTCGGGACGCTTGAACACGAACTTTTCGATGATATCTGCGGTGTTCGCACCTTTGTACCAGTTTTCCTGCTGCGCTCTCGAGATTGCAGCGCAGAGCCGCAGTATCCACGACGCATTTACGAATATGCGGTAATCGTAATACAGCTTATTGATCGTGGGGTTATCCAGAGCCAGGATGCCATCAATCAGGACTATTGTGTCCTTATCCGGATTCACCCGCTTCGTTGCTTCTCCTGACCACTCGGTCAACTGATTGATCTTGTGAAAGAGTTCAGTCTTCTTTTCAGACAATCGGTTCCCGGTTGCAGTGGATTTTTCATCCAGAAATTTACCGAGTTTGCTGTATCTCACGCGAGAGACCTGATCGAAGATGGGGTGGTGGATGGCTTTTCCGCTACTGATATCAATTATATCCTTCCACAACCGATCAAGAGAATATTTTGCCCGGATTCCGCCCTTTCCCCGCTTCTCTTTCGGTATCAGGTAATTATCCATCGTCACCACTTCGGCTTTCACGCCATCCGAGGTTTTTTCTGCCATCTCCTCGATTTTGCTCTTGAGAAGTTCTGCAAAATACGACTTTCCACCCCCGGATGGTCCGGCGACGCCGATTATGGTCTGTGTGGACAGCTTCTTTCCTGTGTTAAATATCTCGGCGATCCTGGCGGATACGATCTCTTCTGCCGCTCCTATCGTCAATTTTGTCTCCGGCTCGATTCTCATCTTCATCTGCTTATCCTGCAGCGCACAGAGAGCCGCACCAACAGCGCCCTGCCACTTTCCAGAGATTCGCTCATACCGGATTATGCGATGCGAGTTCCCGCACACGCACCCGTTCGCGCCCCCCTTACCAGCACCGTTACCATTACCAGCACCGTTACCATTACCAGCACCATAACCTGCCCCATCCTCCACAATTCCGCTCAGTATCTCTATTCGGATCCCTGGAAACTTGCTGTCAATCCCCCGTGCAATACCCTGAATGATTGCCTCTTGCTCCTCACGCTGCTGGACCATGCCGCCGCTGAGCGCAACCCAGAACCCTGAAACATCCATCAGCCGCGCCAGTTCTCCGAAGAGAATCGAGAGATTCTCCCCGTACTCGATGAAGACATCTGTTGCGACCCTCCCGAGTTCGCCCCTGTAGCTCATGAACGCGCCGACATCCCTTGCGAGTATGCCACACTCACCACCGGCACACGACACCTTCCCCGTAAACTCGGGCGGGATACTGATGTTGTTCTCTGATACCAGTTGCACGAACCTCTCAACCACCCATGTGGCTGGAAGCTCAAGGCACCCCTTCATGCCGCAGTTGCAGAGAGGTGCATCATCTGCGAAGTTCACCCTGAAGTGAGTCTCCATGGGCGCCCCGACCCACGATGCCAGATACCCCCCGACAAGGATTGCGAATCCGATGCCCTTCCTCAGAACGAGTCCCACAGTCGGCTGATCAGTTGCGATTGTGATATCGCTTGCCCAGACGATTCTATGATACACCGCCTCCACGTTGGCGTCATTGATGAACCTGGCATTCGGGTACTTCTGCTGCAAACGTTCCAGCGACTCCTTGGTTACGACCTTCATCGCAGGGACCCTCACGATGTTGCCCCACGGGTCAACCGGTCCGGGAACGCCGATGTAGATATCCTCCAGCTCCCGTTCCTGGATTCCGACCGCCAGAGCCGCCTCCGCGAGGCAGTAATCGAGCAGTTCCTCAAGTGGCATCTCCTCTCCAATTGCAACCTCCTTCCGGTACACGACATTACCACTCTCAAGAGCAACCGTCTTGATGTCGGTTCCTGTAACAACCAGTCCCAGCGCAGCCCCCTGATCGTATCTTCCTGCCCGTACCTGCCCGATTCTGACCTCTCCCTGCTCGAGTCTCCCTTTCCGCCACCGTATCGGTCTGCCAAAGTTTGCATCAATAAGTGTGATGAAAAACTCCGTCTCAAAGTATCTTCTCACATCGATTGCGAGCCGATCAATGTCAACACCAACACCTGCCCCGGTGCTTGCCCTGGTGTCGGTGCCAGTGCCGGCTTCTATTCCGATCTGCTTTATTCCAAGAGTCTCTCCTCTGATGTTCAGGCAGACCGCTATATACTCAACCAGTCTGTTGTACCGCTCTGTTCCGGGATCGAATATGGCACGAGGGAGCGTCAGAACCTCGCTTACCACCTTTCCGTTACCCTCCTCCATCCAGAGTGTCAGATCCACGGGATCGCTTCCGCTTCCGTGCGCCATCTCTTTCAGATCTTCTCTGAACGTCCTGTGCCGGCTCTGCAGATCAGTCCCTGTATGCTCCAACAGATCGTCGATTTTCCGAACCACGTCCACACTGTACGAACTGGAAACCATCAATAGTAATATGTGAAGGGTTTGTATCTAAAGTTTTGGGATGCTGGTCTCTGGCTACAAGCGCCGATACTAATGCACCCCATATTTACCAAAATACTCATCGAACGCCGCTTTTATCCGATCGTCCACGTACACAGACCCATTAACAGTCCTGTTCAGCAGATAATCGAATATCTCAGTTATCCGGAGTATCGGATACACCGTCATCCCGGAGTTCGCAAGGATCTCGGTGGTGCCCGTGCCTGCCTCGTCAATCTCCTCTCGATCGACCGCAATCAGGATGCCTTCCAGACGCACGTCTCTGTAACCGGTCAGTTTCTCCCAGTTGTCGATCTTTGTCTTCCCTGTCACAACCACATCATCCACCATCAGAACAGAATCCCCGTCCCGGATGTCGCCCACGATGTCCTGATCTGCCGGGTCTCCATACCGCTTCGCTTCCTTCCGATCATAGCCCCAGCGGACATCTATTTCGTGTGTGCTCCAGAGTTTCTCTGCGATCAGTGCCGAGAGCGGAATTCCCTTGTACGCGGGACCGTGGATGTAATCGAAACCGGTTCCGACCGCGCCATTCACAATCTCTGCGACATAGGCATCTGTTGTATTCGATGCCCTTCTGCCGCTGTTAATCGCTGTTGCGATGTTTACGAAGTATGGCGAGATCCTCCCGCTCTTCAACCTGAACTCTCCGAATTTTATTGCGCCCGACTCGAGCAGGTGTATCAAAAAATCCTTCTGGTGCTGTTTCACTGCTAAACACCTCCCAACCGGGAGATTGCCTGCCTGTAGATCTGCTCTGCTGACTCTTTCGGATCTTCTGACTGGTAGATCGCCCGCCCGACAACCTCATAGTCGGACCCGTTGACGATCGCATCACCCGGCTCTGCACCCTGCGCGTGAATGCCCGGGGATATGATGTAGGTCTCACTATCGCTATCGCCATTGAGCAGCCCCGAGAGTGCACTCACCCGTTCAGGACGCGTGGCAGGCAGAACAATCCCATCGACGCCGATCTCTGATGTTTTTCTGATGAGCTTCTCTGAGAAATGCCCGAGGTATTCAACAGAACCCGGGTGCGTCATCTCAATCACCGTTATCACATCACCCATGCCCAGATTTACGACCTCGCGCATCACATCCGCACCAACGAACGCGTGCATGATGACGGCATCCGCGCCCGCGCCATAAGCAATCTCCGCGATCTTTGCGCTTATGTAAGGGATATCCGCAATCTTTCCATCGTAGACGATCGGAAGGTCTGTAGCGTCCCTGACTTTTGAGATTACCTCCTTTCCGGTCTGCATCTCGAGTGGTCTCCCAATCTTGATTGCGAAATTGCCGTCCGCAGCACTCAGTTCCTCTGCCAGCCGGATTGCGGAGGGCACATCCTCCATATCGAATGCCACCATGATCCCGGGTCTCTTTTCTATTCTGCTCGTCTCAATCACGTCCTTGAGTCTCTTGATATTTTTTATCCAACTTATTGTTTCTGATTCATCGATTCTCGATTCTCAAGTCTCTCAAGTCCAGTCTTCCAACTCTCAACTCTCAATTCCAACTCTCACTTTTTGCTTTAACTTGATGGTATGCGCTTAGATGGGGTGAAAAAACCACGAGATGTCACG
>DAOVGE010000180.1 GCA_030672605.1 Methanosarcinales archaeon | reverse complement strand
ACGCGAGGGCGCAAGGGCGCAAAGGTTGGAAACCACAGAATCCATCAGAATCAGGGCTTTTTAATTTCTTCCGGGTGGGCTCGGGTTATGGTGAGGAAGATTAACCGTAGACTACGGGGGAAGCGATTACTCGCGCCCCCTCATCTAAGAACGGTACGTGAGAGTCCCCCTTCATACCGCTCAAGCATCTTGCAACCCTTTAAGTATCGGGCAACAATTCAGATCCTGACCACAACACAATCGAGATCACTTATGGCCACCCCAAAGACAACCGCTGGGATCTGAAGCGTTTTGTGCTAAGCACGGTCTGCGATCAGCAAGGAATCCCACTTTTTGTAAAAACACTTTCCGGAAATGCATCTGATAAGAAAACGTTGGTACAAACCGTCAAGGATATCCAGAAAAGTCTGAAATTAAGTGATGAAGTGTACCATATTGCCGATAGTGCAATCTATAGCAAAGATAATATCACAGAATTGGGGGGACGCACCCTATGGATCACACGGGTGCCTGCAACGATCACTGAAGCAAAGGACCTCCTGGGTACAGATATTGAACTGGAAGCCTGTACTGATGCCAGATATTCATATTATGGAGTTAAATCATCTTATGTGTCCGTGCGTCAACTCCGCACCTTTTCCCGCTTGACCAGAGCCGTAGCAGACCTGAGCAGATCTATTAACCGACCTTGTCCCCCTCGTCTCCACCCGCAATCTTCTGCGCATACCGTAAGCCATCCTGCAACGTCCGTCGTGTCATGAGTTCTGACGTGTCCACGCCAAGCTCAACGAGCGTATGCGCAGACTCGGGGCGCACTCCTGTAATGATGCATGTTGCGCCGAGCAGTCGCACGGCTCTGACAATCCTGATCAGTTGACCGGTCACATACGTATCGATCTCGTGAACGCCTGTTACGTCCAGTATCACGACATCGGACTGCGTCCCTGTGATCTCGGAGAGCAGTGTCTCCATGATCGTTGTGATCCTGTGCTCATCGATCATCCCGATCAGTGGCAGCGCAAGTATTCCGTCCCCGACCTCAACAACCGGCGCAGACAAGCCCTCCTGCGAGATTCGCAGCTTATCGACGAGTTCTTTTAAGTATTCCTCCGATTCCATGAGTTTTCTGGTTCGCTCCTCGACCTGCTCCTCAAGACTTACGTTGTACTCCTCCAGTTCCATCCTCGAGATCTTGAGCTCACCAGTCATCCGGTCGATGGATCGTGAGAGCTCCCCGATCTCGTCACCAGCGTCCGTTCCGACTTTGTAATCGAGATCGCCCTTCTCGATCTTCTCAGAGCCGCTGGAGAGCGTAAGAATCGGTTCTGTCAATGTTCCGGAGATTACAATAGAACATAATAGCCCTCCAATAGTGAGAACTGCGAGAATTGCGAGCATCGTGCGTGTGAGACTGGTAACCGGAGCGAACGCCTCCTCTTCGCTCATCTCAGCGATCAGTGTCCAGCCCATCCCAGTTATGTGCGTATGCGTCCTGATAACATCTGTTCCCAGATAATTCTTGCATGTGCTAAGTTCATGCCCGTATTCGCCCTCTCCCATATCTTTGAGGTCTTCGGGCTCATCCCCGAGATGCCCTGTTGAGACCTGCTGTTTTAGGAATGTATCACTCGTAAACCGCGAGGGCGTTATCATGTACCCGTCCGTGTTTACGAGGTATACTTCCCCGGTCTTGCCGAGACCTGTCCTGTCCGTTGTGATTGCGTCCAGGTCGTTTATGTGTATGCTTGTGAGTATAACTCCCACTATCTCATCATTCTTAATTACAGGGGTGGAAAATCCCATAACCGGTCTTCCGGTACTTTTGCACGCACAAACATCGCGTATATGGGTCCGTTTATTCCATTTCAGGAACATATCATCCGAACTTCTGTCGCTCCCGACAACCGCCTCGCAAGTGGATGCACCAATAGTCCCGTTCCGGTCAAGAAGCGAGATTATGTTTGTCGTATCGTCGGTTGCTGCAAGGGCATGTAGTCTCGCAGTCACCTGTTCGTATTGTGCAGCATAGCACTCATCGTCCACGTCCGTTGTCAGGAAATCTTTGATTATGAAACTGCTCGCCGTTCTTTCGACCTTCACGTTGTTCATATCCAGAAACGTCTCGATATGATTTGCTCGTGATTGCACAGTCAGAACCAGCTCATTGTATATCTGATCCTCCACAATCTCCCTTGAGACGATATTGCTGGCTATGAGTCCCGCCGCGCCTGTGATCAGGATGGCGAGAACCAGTACGACAAGAACCCTGGTCCGAATCTTCATCTGCGTAAACCCCCTGTTCCTCTGCCTCCGCTGACCCTCTGCATCGCATATGCGAGTCCCCCCTGCAAGCTCCCGCGTGTCACGAGATCCATCTCATCCAGACCCAGCCGCACCGTTGCCGCCGCAACCTCCGGACCGATCCCGGTGAGGATGCACTCTGCACCGAGAAGCCGTGCCGCGGAAACCGTCTCGAGCAGGCGGTTTGCAACGTCGCTGTCAATTGACCGGAGGACTGTGAGATCGAGGATCACAACAGATGCCTTCATGTCAGCGATTTTCGCAAGCATAGTCTCGGTCAACTGGTTGATGCGCATGTCATCGAGAACGCCCATGATCGGAATTGCGAGCACGCCGTCGTGAACTTGGATCACCGGGATTGCAAGCCCCTCATAAGAGTTCATCAGTTTGTCGAACGAATCATGCAGCTTCTGCTCGAGTTCCTTCTGCCGGGTTATGTCGCGGGCAATGCCACACAACCCCACAATCTCGCCGGAACTATCCCGTATCGGCACCTTGATTGTGTGAAACGTTCTTAAAACCCCGTCCACCGGATCGGTCTCGGTATCCTCAATTATCTCCCCACCAAGAACCCGCAAATCCACTTCCCTGATGTGTGCTCCCGCTTCCTCCCCGAAAAGCTCATCATCTGTTCGCCCGATCAGTTCTGAGACCGGGGCTCCGAAAAGTTTCTCCATTGCAGGATTTGCCTGGGTATATTTGAACGAGCGATCCTTGATGAAGATTGAGTCCTGAGCAGTCTCAAAGATTGCCCGAAACCGCTCCTCGCTCTCTCGAAGCGAATCTTCCGCGGCTTTCCGCTTGCTGATGTCGGTAACCAGAGAATAAGCCCCTTCAAACTCTCCTGCGTCATCCACAATTGTGGTCGCATTGAACCACGCAGGGCTGTCTTCTCCGCTCTTCTTTTTTAGCACGATCTCATAACTACGGTGTAGTGTGCTTCCGATTCGCCCCATCTGGTATTTGAATATCTTGAGATTTTCTTCATCCACGAAATCGTGTGGCGACCTTCCTATCATCTCCTCTGCGGCATACCCGAGCATATCGCAGAGCGCCGGGTTGACCTCTGATGTTTTATGCAGAGAGTCCAGCCCCCAGTACCCTTCGGAAGTCCTCTCGATGAGCATACGGTATTTCTCTTCACTATCAGCGAGCGATTCCTCCATCTGTTTTTGCTTGGTCACATCGTCATAAATCGCAACGATTTCGCCGGATGGTAGCTTGTAGACATAGTTCTCTCTCCAGCCAGAAATTTTCTCATCCTTGTAAAGAGAGATGGGGCGGTGCTCCGGTTCACCAGTCTGCCATACCCTCCGAAAAACATCAAAAAGTCCGAACTCCACAACTCCGGGGAATACGTCGAGCACACTTTTACCGATCAGGTCGTCTCTCTTCACACAATCGATCTTCTCCCCTGCTCGGTTGAAATCCTTAAATATGAAATCCTTTCCCTCATCGACTGACTCATAGACGGCTACGGCGTCGTTCATGTTCTCAAACATCATCCTGAATCGTTCTTCGCCCTCCCGCAGCGATTCTTCCGCGGCTTTTCGCTCGCTGATGTCAGAGAACATCTCAACAAGCATGGTCTCGCCATCCATCACAATCTGTGTCACGGTCTTCTCGATTGCGACCTCCCCACGGTCCTTTGAGAGAAGCACCGCCTCTGCACGGTCAAGAGTATTCCCGTGGTCATAAACCGGACAGTCATTCTGTGCCCTTGGACAGACGAACTCGTGGCATACCCTGCCAAGGATTTCTCCTTTTGAGCTCCCGGTCATAGCCGCAGCGGATTTGTTGATGTCCCTGATCCTCCGCTCTTTGTCAACGATCATGATCCCGATCGGCATCTCTTCAATCAGCGTCCGCCACTTCTTTTTTGTTTCATCCATACGTCAACCCCCCCGGCTCCTGTGATCTTCAAGCAGAGATGAGTGCGGGCAGAGAAGAGACTGGCAGATAGGTCTCATGGTTAATGTACTTACTCGTCCCCATCTGTTCCACGTAGTGCTCCACGTAGTAATACTGTGTGCGCAAACCATCTAAAGGTTTTCTATCATGCAAATCCCCAATTCTTCCGGTTTTTCCGGTCATGGTCATGAGACTTTTATATTATGTTCCGGTTACGCCGGATCGTCTTATGTAAGCACAACTGCCAGAATGGGTCACTATCGATCTGAAAAGTTATTTACACCGTTAATCTGTGTTAATATGTGTTAATCTGTGACAAATAAAACTTTTAGCCACAGATTAACACCGATTTCACGGATTTCACCAATCCAGTCGTATTTGTATTTGCAGGATTGACATCATGTTTTTCAATCGACCGGAAGAAATTAGGAAGTCTCATGAGGCGGGTGGACATCTTTAACTTCCAGATAACAGATATAACAAAAATAACAATATTTTGTTAAAATTGTTACAGGTGAGATTATGCCAAAACCGAATATTTTCACTCCTAAATAGGGATGGGAACTGAAAATTTTCGCCGGGCGGAAAGATGAATTTAAATTTTTGG
>DAOVGE010000081.1 GCA_030672605.1 Methanosarcinales archaeon | reverse complement strand
GTTGTCTTTCGAAGAAAACAGACTAATTCCGTACCGGTTCCTTGAGCAGTCATTTCCTGTGAGCATGTTGCCGCTCGAACGGTCCAGCCGGATGCCGTACATGTTCTTCGAGCAGCAATTGTCCATGAGCGTGTTGTTCTTCGATTTGTCCAGGTAGATGCCCCTGGAGTTTTCGGATACATTGTTACAGGAGATGTTGCAGTGCTCTGCTTGATTGCCGATGTAGATTCCGACGTACCACGAATCTATGGTAACCCCTGTAACAGTGAACCCGGATATGTTCACATAGTCCGCGGTAACCTCAAATACATAGTCGTCTGCCGATGCACGCACACTGCAGTTCGAAGAGCCATTCTCCGAGCGAATCGTTAGATGAGAAACATCCACATCCACATTCTCGTTGTACGTGCCGTTGTGCACGATGATTACGTCGCCAGCGTGGGCGTTGTTCACTGCCTGCTGGATCGTCTGGTTTCCGCGTTCCGGTACGTGAATTGTTGCCGCGCTCGCTGTTGTTGCCGCTATGCAGTATATGAGTACCACGGCTACGAGCAATGTCAGCACAGGCGCGCCGGGCGCGGTCTCTGCCGCTGTTTGATTCTGTCTGATGTTATGCCTGAATTTCATGAGTTAACCCCTCCTCCGTATGTTGTATCCGGCACGTCCCCGGGGCATACCGGTACATCGTTATTCGCGTGGTTCGCGGTGAGTGAATGTGACAGGCGGCTCATGCAGTGGATGCGACCCTGATAACAATTGACAAGTGGCATGCCACAACGCCCGCCAAATTACACCACATACTGTTGGTAGTTCGATATCAGATAAATCTTTGCACGGCAGCGGTCGAGACCCGGCAGTGTCCTGAACATCACCCGGATGAAGCATTGTGAACAATCTCGCTTGATCCGCATCCATCGTCTCAAAAACAAACTTTGCTCGTAATTACTCAATATTGTGTGGATATCCGCGTATAATACCACGAGATTACACAAGGTTAACACAGAAATCTCGTGGAGATGGCTGCGCCGCTGCTTCGCAGACTGTGTAATCTTACGGTCCATGTACTATCGGCAACGATACGCAATAGCAATTGGCAAAGATGTGTTCCCCCTCGTCCATCCCCTATACCGAAGCAGAATTAATTACCGTCTGCAATTTAAAACCCTATCTCATGCTGGTTCATTCCAGCTTCACAGTTCTTTCATTAAAATTTATCTCCAGGCGAGAGAACATCTGCGTTCCCAAAAGACCCTCTTCTGACTCTGTAAGCATTATCCCCACCTCTCTTTTATTGTCACCGAGTTTTGCCTCTCCTGTGAAGACTGATTCACGTTTTTTCGTGCCATCTGCCAGCTCAACTTCTATTGTGTCACAAAGATTGAGTCCGCGCTGGATGGCAACCTGAATCGGTAGGCAGAGATCACCATCAAAACCCGTATCTATAACTGCATCTATGGGTACCTCATTCACCAGCACCACAACCTTCGGATGCCTGTATTCGTCGATGTATCCTTCCACTTATGCTCACCTCATCTGAAGTGCCAAACGGCGTTGTAACCGATTTTCGCCAGATAGAACACCTCGTCAGGATACTTCTCCCTGGCTTTTCTATCCGCGCCAGTCACATCCTTCCCGATGAAATAGTCACCTGTCGTAACCTCTATCGCAACGATTTCGCCTTTATGTGTGGGCTCAAGCGTATCCTTTATCCTCTCGTAGATCTTTTTTCCTCTATCTACGATCTCATCCTTGTCCACTACTTTGATCTTCTCCACTTTCAGTCTCCATCAACTTTGAGTTCGTGAAGTACATACCCACATTATATCTCAAATACCTTATTATCGTAACGTACAGGCACAAGGGCGCCAACCGGGCATGCCAGGGGTAGCTGGAACAACGATGCCAGGAACTGCCAATCATCGAATCGCGACAGCAACGACTCGGGCGACCGCGACAACAACCTCAGGTGTATCGCCTTCTCGAGTTCATTGTCATGTCAGAAGTGCACCGTTCACGGATGGTGTGCCGGTTGCGTGGATAATGACCAGACCGCTATCCTGCGCCGGCGTTCACCGGACGAAGAGATACCTGCCCGCCACATCTGGTAGGATGGCGAATCTCGAATGGTACATGTCCGGAAATCTCAAAAGTACCTGATCTGATACCGATACCCCTGCTCCACCAAAAAGAGCTGACGATTGCTCCCGAACGTCTGTTCAACGGTACCTTTCGAGACCAGTGTGTAGAAATGAGAAGCATGCTCTTTTGGACGAAGAATGCGCCCCAATCGTTGCGCTTCCTCCTGACGCGAACCATACGTACCCGATATTTGAATCATGACACTGGCGTCAGGCAGATCCACGGAAAAGTTTGCGACCTTTGACACCACAAGTGTGTTAATATTCCCCTTCCTGAACTGGTCGTAAAGCTTCTCCCTATCGTCCTGTTTGGTCTTGCCCGTGATAATCGGAAGCTCCAGTGATTTAGCAAGCTTTTCTATCTGCGAAATGAATTGACCGATGATTAAGATGCTCTCGCCTGCGTGGTTCTCCAGGAGTTCACACACAAGCTCTTTTTTGCGCTCGTTCTCTGCTGCGATGCGAAACTTGGCGCGTTTATCGGCATGGGCGTACGTAAGCTCCTCTTTAGATGAAAGAGGGACGCGATACTCGGTGCAGATGGCTTCTGCGATATAGCCACGACTCTCAAGTGTCTTCCACGGGACATCGTATCGTTTCGGACCGATCAGTGCAAAGACATCATCCTCTTTGCCATCCTCGCGAACCAGTGTCGCAGTAAGCCCGAGCCGCCGTCTGGCTTGAATTGCCGTTGTTGCACGAAATACCGGAGCCGGGAGAATATGCACCTCATCATATATAATTAGCCCCCAGTTATGCTCGGTAAAGATCTTCAGGTTGTGAAGCGGACTATCCTTTGTTTTACGATGTGTCAGCATCTGGTATGTAGTGATCGTGATCGGCTTAATCTCTTTGATGCGCCCGGTATACTCGCCGATATCCGTTTCGTTGATGTGCGTCTTGGAGATAAGTTCATCGCGCCACTGCTGAACTGAGACTGTATTGGTGGCGATTATCAAGGTGTAACTTGATATCTGAGCTATCGTTCCAAGCCCTATAATCGTCTTGCCTGAGCCGCACGGAAGAACAATCACTCCACTGCCACCGGTCTTCTCTCCGCCACAGTAAAAGAGATCTATAGCCTCCTGTTGATAATCACGCAGCGCAAATGAGTCGCCATCAAGATCAATGTCGCGCAAAGTGATATCGAACCGTTCCCCCTCCAGATATCCGCACAAGTCCTTGACCGGATAGCCTGCCTTTATCAATGCGTGCTTGAGATCGCCGCGTCTTGCTTGCGGTATGAAAAGTCCGGGGATGCTGCCGTTATCCGCCCAAAATTCATCCAATGACTCATTGTTACGGATTCGTTCCAGAATGCGGGAATCAGCAACAACAAGCTCCAGGAGGTCCTCTGCGGCTTCGGCTTTCTGTAACACCAGCTTGCCATACGTCTCATACCACTCCCTCATATCAACGATGACATTTGACGGAACGCTGTAACGCGAGAACTCTTCAAGACCGTTAGTGATCTCTTCAAACGGCACATCCAGTGCTGCCGCATTCCAGAGCGAGAGTGGCGTTACCCGATACGTATGGATGAACTCTGGCGATTTTACCAGCTCTGCGAAAAGAGACAGGAAATCCCTGCATTCTACGTACCCCGGGTGCCCAACCTCAAGCATCAACGTGCGATCGCTCTGGATTATGAGCGGCTTCTGTAGCTGTGAGCTCATGGAGTATCCTCGATCTTGATTACGTAATCCAACAGTTCCTTACTGACTTTCTTTGCCTCTGATTCGTAACGCTTATCAAAAGAAA
>DAOVGE010000190.1 GCA_030672605.1 Methanosarcinales archaeon | reverse complement strand
TTGTCAATAAGAAAACTCTGTGTTCCTCTGTGACCTCTGTGGTTAATTATCTATAAAACATAATAAAGAATTTCATCACCATGACTCACCCCGGTCGGGTCACCCTGATTTCCAACTACCCACACGAAATAGCGAAGAGCCCCAAAAAGCCTACAAGTTCTGGCGATTTCTTCCCAAAATTAAGAATACGTTTCTTTTGAAGAACAATTCTCCAGCCATTGTAGTGAAATACCCTGCAATATCCCGATCGCCCAGACCATAATCTAACAGATGATCTATCTTCTCCAAATTATCTCCGGATTGGGTGGCATGATTGACATATTCATTGAAATTCAAGTCAATTTCTATCTCATAAGTCCCCAATATCTCAATTTTATTCTGACAAAATAAATCAATGATGTATTCTTTTGATAGCGTTTTATTATGACTTATATCTATTTCTCTTTCAAGCTCCTCAAAAAAATCATTTGCCCGCGTATCTTCGTAAGAAACAATATCCTGTATGCTGATCCTACCACCACCTTCACAACAACGAATCATTTCACTAAAAACCCTGCCATAATCTAAAAAATGGTGAAATGCAGACTTGCAAACAACTATAGAGAACGCACCACCCTCAACCGGTATATTTTCCACGTCATGACACTTGAATCGTGTATTACCCAAATTATCCGCAATCGCCTGATTTTCTGCAATCTCAATCATCATCTCCGAAATGTCCACGCCATAAACACACTTCACATTCTTTGCACAGAAGCGTGAAAACTCGCCCGAGCCACATGCCACATCCAGAAGACGGTCTTCCGGGACCATGCCGCAAAATTCAGAATATCGCTGCAGATATTCGGTGTTCTTTGTAATCGACCAATCCGAGAATTTCTCAGCTTGCTTATTAAATTGGTTCTTCACGATTATTTTCTTATCCATATACTTAACCCTAAATTATTTTTCGTTTGATTCAACAGATGAGGTCTATAGTGTAGTGGAGAGCAGCCGTAGCCCTAACAAACAGCGGCATCCATCCCCCGCACCCTCCACCCCCGCACCTTATCCTCGATCACGAGAATCGCAGGAACCATTAAGAGCGCGGCAAAGAAACAGAATATCACGCCAAGCGAGAGTGTTCGCCCGAGCCTATCGACTGCAAGAAGCGACGCAAGCGTGAGCGACGCAAAGCAGACTGTGGTTGTGGCGGTGGCTGAGAATAGAGAGTCTCCGACGTTTGTGACAGCGATCACGACCGCATCCTCGATTTTATGGATCTTCCGCTCTTCTTTGATTCTGTGAACCAGATGGATGCTGTAGTCGATCCCGATTCCCATGACCATCGTGAATATCGTGACCGAGAGCGGAGTGAATGGCAGATCAATAAGCCCCATCGTGCTGATTGTCCAGACGAGAGCCATAACGATTGGAGTGATCGCGATGAGACCGACAAGTGCCGACCTGTAGAAGAGCGACGCCACAACAAAGACCAGTATGAATCCGACAATTGTTGTAAATCCCATCTCAGCCTCCATCTGCTCGCGGTTTGCAGCATCCATCGGACCCATTCCTGCGAGATGAACACTTACACCGTCCGGAAACGAGACAGTTCCTACCTCCTGCTCGATTGTGGGCATATCAGTGGCTTCTATCGACGCTCCAGCGACATCTAATCGCATAACAGAATAATCCCTGTTAAACTTCGATCTGATGCCCGGATTCTCTTCTATTATCTTCTTACTCGCATAAAGCGTCTGCGGCAGATGTCCGTCGTTTGCAGCGATCATCGCGAACGTGGCAGAGTCCACGGTCTCAATGATCTCTGTTGCGCCGAAGACCATGGCAAGCCTGTGAACAGACCGCAACACATCAGGGTCTGCGAGATCGCTCACGGTTCCGGCGTTGTCAAGGATGATTGCAACGGTCACGGTATCGGTTCCTGAGTAATCGGACCACATCGACTGGAACGCTGTGATTATGGCGCAATCCTCCGGTATCCAGTTCTCGCTTGACTCATCCATCCGTGACTGTGTTGCAAACGGCGCAATTGCTGCGGTCAGGGCAAGAGCGATCACAATCAAAAGAACCGGCGACCGTGCCTGGAAGAGCGCAAGGCTCCGCAGAGCATACCTGACGAGCCCGTCGCCGCCTGCACTGCCTGCGCCATTCGTAGCACAAGTCGCCCGCTCTTCAGTGTGCTTGAACGCCGTACTCATGTATCTTCTTTCAAGGACGAGAAGCGGCGGGAGAATAATCAGAACCGCGAGAAACGCGTACCCGATTCCCGTCGTCAGCAAAAACCCCATCTTCGCGTTCATCGGCATCTTACCAAACGCCATCGCAACGAAACCAGCCATCGTGGTTGCTGCGCTTGCGAAGAGCGGAGGAGCGATCGATGAGACGGATTCTGCGAGCGGGAAGTCGTGATCCTCCCGGAGCAGCTCAAAAAACCGGTGAGTGATGTGGATGCTGTAATCAATTCCCATCCCGACGATCATCGCGCCAAGACCAACCGTAATAGACGCAAGTTCGATTCCGATGTACCCCATCGATCCTGCCGTCCAGATCACTGACACAAACACCGGAATCAGCGAAAGAATTGCTGTTACCGGGTGTCTGAGCAGCCGCCAGAGAATGAGCCAGACAAAGATCATGGAAAACGCCATCGTCACCAGCAGATCGCTTGCAATCAGGCTCATAATGAGGTTCATCGTCGAAGGCGTGCCCGATAGGATCGCTTTTATGCCGATCGGGGTAGGGGTCTGGTCGATGTCGTTGTATATCTCCTCTTCGAGGTCATCGAGCAAGTCCATGTCGCCGTTGATGTTTGCGTCGATGTAGACGACAGTTGAGCTGTATTCCCGGTTCACAAAGCGTCTTGCGGCTTCAACTTCTGCAACCGCCCGTATCACATCAGGATCGGTCGGAACCTCGCCGTTATTTGCTGCTTTGAGAATGTCTGCAAAGCTCGTCACGCTCTCGATGTTCTTCTCCGCTGCAATCGATTGGGAGAGAATATCGAGATACTCGGCTACACGCGGGTCACGGATGTCTGTTACGGCATTAGGGTCGTCGCAGTCGTAATCAAGCTCGATTAAAAGGAGCATGATGTCTGTTGACCCAAAATCGCTTGATAGCAGGTCTTGAGTCAGGATGCAGTCCGTATCATCGGCGAGCATCCCCTCAAACGCTGGATCCAGTTGCACAGTGAGGGCGCCGTCTGCCATGACTGCCGTTGCGATGAGGACTACGAGCAGGATCAGTACAGGGT
>DAOVGE010000020.1 GCA_030672605.1 Methanosarcinales archaeon | reverse complement strand
CCCTCTATCGTGTGCAGGATCATCACAGTCTCTGCAAGATCCGCGTTTCCCGCGCGCTCGCCGAGTCCGTTGATCGTCACCTGCACCTGACTTGCGCCGGCTTCAATCGCTGCGGTGCTGTTTGCAACGGCAAGCCCGTAGTCGTTGTGGCAGTGCACATCGAGCGGTAACGCAACCGTTTTTCGGATCCTCTCGATCAGCCGGTACATAGCGGATGGTACCATCACACCCACCGTGTCAGGGACGTTGATTATGTCGCAGCCAGCCTGCTCGACAGCCTGATGAATGGTTGTCAGGTAATCCATATCGGTTCTGGTCGCATCCATCGATGAGAACATGCATGTTGCGCCGTGATCCTTGATGTACTCCACAGCACCCACAGCAAGCTCTACAACCTCCTCTCTTGACTTCCCGATTGTGTGTATCCGCTGGACATCGGATGTCGAGACGAATGTGTGCACCATGCCAACATTGCAGTCGAGGCACGCATCGATATCAGCCTGTATCACCCGCGACAGCCCGCAAACCTGCAGGTTGAGCCCCAATCGCACGATCTCCGAAACTGCCTCCTTCTCGCCTGCGGATGCGATCGGAAAACCTGCCTCTATGATGTCAACGCCGAGCTTGTCCAGCTGCGCTGCGATCTCCAGTTTCTGTTTGAGACTGAACGATACGCCAGGTGTCTGCTCGCCGTCTCGCAGCGTGGTATCAAAGATACGCACGTGCCTGTCCCGGAGTTCTTCAGTGTGGTAAAAAACGATCCCTCGCATTGGTTTCTTTCATGTAAATCCTCCAGATATTGAGAGATGTTCATTTTGTCTTGCGATGGTATAAAATCTTTGGGAGTAATGGGGCGCGCCACACAAAGAGGTGTTGAATCACGGATGCTGGCGAATATGACACTGGACGGGATGGAAAAAGCCATCGCATCCGGATATCACGTCGGTATGACTGGGGAAATCGATAAGTGTAGATATAACTCCCATAAGGTGAATTTCGTGAGATATGTGGACGATTTCATCGTTACCGCAGACTCAGAAGAGATTGCTATGGAGATTGCTGAGTTGATTAAAGAATTCCTGAAGGAGCGTGGTCTGGAACCCTTCGGTTGAAAAGACTCATATCACTCACAACGACTGCGGCTTTGACTTTTTGGGCTGGACCAGCCGTCGAATACCAGAAAAAACTCCTGATAAATCCATCCAAGGAGTCGATTGGGACGGTCACTCAAAAGATTAGTGACGCGATCAAACGGGCGAAAGCATGGGAACAGGAGACTCTCATTAACGCTCTGAACCCCATCATCATTGGCTGATCGAATTATCATCGTTCAGTCGCGTCTAAAGAGGTGTTCAGCAATCCGGATCACAGAATGTGGAATATATTCTGGATCTGGGCTAAGAGGAGACATCCGAACAAATCCAAGACGTGGATTGCCAGAAAGTACTGGCACAGAGTCCGGATCAAACCGGCGTCACATTCCTTTTGCCAACGATGTATGCGATCATCAGTCCGATCCCTGCCGCAATCGTCAGTAGACCTGAGATCCTTAGTCCGTCCATCAGATCCGTTTCTACGGAGTACGACCCCATCAGGAGTGCCAGTCCAAGTATAAGAAAGAACGCTCCGGTGATCAGTCTGTGTTCGGGGTTCTGTGTCTTCTCCTCTGGTTTCCAAAGTCCCCGGTCTATCATGTCAATCTTCTTCTTGTGCTCCAGGTGAGCCAGAAGCACGTAGCACACCATTGCCACGACCAATATCAAGACCCAGTCAGTCATAGTACATCCGGATGTTGCAAGTCATATTTAAAGTTAATCATTCCATGATCTTGCATACGTAAAGTTTGTTAAAAATACATTTTCGCAATAGATCTCTGATAATATCAAAAACAATAGCGATGATTGTTAGAATTTTATTGATAGCAGTAATATTCGCGATGAGTTACGCATCCGGGCGACAAGAAACAGCAACACACGCGATAGCAAATGGTCACACATATTGCATACTACGAAAGCTTTAAGTAATATCAGATATGTGTCCCCTTCTGTAACTGAGAGTTGCGATTTCAGCGTGCCCGTATTGTGCTCAGTCCTGCGCAGCCATGCTCAGTCGGATTGAGCAGGCAACAGAAGGTGACCTGATGAAGGATTCTTATCGAAAGAGTATCGAGGAACTGATAACGAAAGGAGACCTGCGAGGACTCCTCAAAAAGACCGGTGAGTTACACGGGCATTTTTGCAGCCATTCGGCATTAGGGGTCAAGGCGGCATACATCGCTATGCGTGAGTTCGGAATTGCGAACACCGGAATGGAAGAGGTTGTAGCGATCGTTGAGACCAACAATTGCTTCAGCGATGGCATTCAGATGGTCACCGGATGTAGTTTCGGAAACAATTCCTTGATATACAAGGATTACGGGAAAACCGCGGTAACTGTTGCAAAAAGAGATGGCACAGCAATAAGAATTGCTCTCAACCCCACTTTCGAGGAATCCCGCGCTGAGAGATATCCCGAAGCAAACGCGCTCTTCGAAAAGCTTGTTGTGAGACGTGAAGAGCCAACACCTGAGGAGAGTGCAAGGCTGATGCATCTTTCTGAGGAGATTGCGGTCGAATTACTCGACGCTGATGACTCCGAACTCTTCATAGTCGAGCGCAAAACGATAACGCTCCCTGAATACGCCCCGATATTCGCATCTGTCAGGTGTTCTCGTTGCGGCGAGAATGTGATGGAGACTCGTGCGAGGGTTGCGGATGGTAAACCGGTCTGCATCCCGTGTTCTGGTGATGAGCACTACGCGATGAAGGGAGACGGGATATACGTCGAGAGGTGATAAATATAATATTGAGTCCGAATAAAAGAGAACACTTCCTTCCGATGCCAGTGGTATTAATTTCCACGGTGGATAAGGAAGGAAATAGGAATATAGCGCCTTATGCAAATGTGATGCCAATATTGAGACCGCTTGACCTGATAGCTATCGCATCATGGCTCAGGCGGGACACGCTCGACAACATCCGGGATACAAAGGAGTTTGTGATCAATGTCCCGTCCGCGGATCTTGTGGACGAGGTTATGATCTGCTCGAGAAATTACCCGAATGACGTGGATGAATTTGCAGAGGCGAACCTGGGAGTGAAAAAATCGAAGAAGGTGATCGCGCCATCCATTGAGGGATGCATTGCATGGATGGAATGCACGCTCGATCGCGAGGTTGCCCAAGAGGGAAAGTACTCAATCATCATCGGAAAGGTCGTACATCTCGAGGTTGACGATGAATATCTCGCAGAAAATGGGGATCTGGATTTTGAGAAGGCACGCCCTCTATCGGTGATGCTCGGCGAGACTGGAATGTACTACACAGTGCCAGCGGGCACTGGAGACTACCGCGAATATGCTGAAATGTTTACAGGAGATAACTGATATGAAGACTATATTAGTACTTGGTTTGATGTTTGTGCTGCTCGGTTCCGGATTCACAGGAATTGCAGCCGCAGACGATTCGATTGACATAACCGGTGCGGTGCAGGACGCAATGACCGCGCTTGAGGTCACAAGCGAGACCTCGGGTCTGTGCGTGTTGACCGATGCCGGATATGTGAAAGTTGATGGAGAGACGACACAGGGGTGTATCGCAACACTCCGTGAGGAGACCGGCTGTTCTATCGGAGATGGGAACTTACTGACGATTCACAGGTCAATAAATAAGCCGCTCTGGTTTGTGATCTTCGATAACGAGACAAAGGACTGTGTTTACACGGTCTACAAGAATGGAACATTCGACGAAACGACGATCAATATCGATGGGCAGAATGCAACAACCGGTGATGGCTGGAACGCAACGAAGGATGCGCTCGGTTCTGATGCGTTTGCGATCGTTACGATTGCGAATGCATGGGGTTACGGTGCACCGTACGATTTTTTGAAGTGTACCGAATTCCATAACCACCTCTGCCCGGGGGTGACGGCAGGTTACATGCTTGCAGACTACCTGCTGGAAGAGTGCCCGCTGGATGAAGGCGAGAAGTATGTGATAATTGCATGCCCGGTCTGGTGCAAGGACGATGCGCTGCAAATTATGCTGGATACAACTGTCGGGAAGCGGGGCATCTTTGCAAAGAACATGCCGAAACACGACGAGCTAGAGGATGCTGCCGGGATCTACATCGTCTGGAATAGCGCGCTCAATAGCGGAACCGGTGTTGTTCTCTCGTTTGACTTTGATCATGCACGTAACGTTACGGATGTGACCGAAAGCGATTTTGAGACATATCCCATGGCAAGCAGGATCAAGATGAACTGGGGCATGATGCCGTACCTGGATCAGCCGGAAACGTTCGTATCGACGATGCACACGTTTAATGTGACCTCGGATATGCTTAAGAGGCTTGAGCTGGCAGGAGTTGATCCTTATGTTGAGATCGGGCTTGCAGCCGATCCGTGTGCAATTGATATCTCCGGTGCGCTGCAGGATGCAATGGCTACGCTCGGAGTATCGAGAGATAGTCCCGGTCTCTGCGTGTTGACCGATGCCGGATATGCGATTGTAGATGGCAACACGACCGAGTGCTGCATCGGAACGATCGAACGAGACACAGGATGTTCCATTGAAGCTGGAAACCTGCTGTCGATCCACAGATCGGTAGATAAGCCGCTCTGGTTCGCAATCTTTGATAACGAGACAAAGGACTGCGTTTACTCGGTTTACAAGAATGGAACATTCACAGCAACGGAGATCAATATCGCTGAAGAGAACGTAACAACCGGTGATGGCTGGAACGCGACAAAGAAAGCACTCGGATCAGACGCGTTCACGATCGCTGGCGTTGCGAATGCATGGGGTTATGGCGTACCTAATGACTTCTTGAAGTGTGTGGAACTCCACAACCACCTCTGCCCTGGACTCACGTCCGGCTACCTGATCGCGGGATACATCCGTGAGAATTACCCACTCGGGAAGGGCGAGAGCTACACATGGATCGGATGCCCGAACTGGTGCAAGGAGGATGCTATCCAGGTTCTTCTGGATTTAACCCCCGGAAAGAAGAGCCTGATTGCCAAACAACGTTCCGGAGAACTTTTCGTAAAAGAGAAACCTCTTGCAGGAATTCTCATAATATGGAACGACACAGTAAAATCAGGCAGAGGTGTTGCTTTCCAGTACGATTGGGGGAAGATGTGCAATCTTTCCGATACCAATTACAGTGATTTCAAGCCGCCAGGAGGTAAAGCAAATCCTCTATTCTGGACGACCCGGATAAAGGGCAGTCTTGGATTTATACCATATATCGATCAGCCAGAGATGTTCGTATCGACGGTAACAGATGAGTTCAGTGTGACATCCGAACAACTCGACCGAGTGAAGGCGGCAGGAGTTGATCCGTACGTCGAACTCGGGCTTGCAGATGATCCCAACCCATGCGCAATCGATATCTCCGGTGCGCTGCAGGACGCAATGGCTACGCTCGGAGTATCGAGAGGAAGCCCAAGTCTCTGCGTGTTGACCGATGCCGGATACGCGATGGTAGATGGTAACACGACAGAGTGCTGCATCGGAACGATCGAACGGGACACGGGATGTTCCATCAGTGATGGAAACCTGCTGCCGGTACACAGATCGGTAGATAAGCCGCTCTGGTTCGCAATCTTCGATAACGAGACAAAGGACTGCGTTTACGCGGTTTACAAGAGTGGAACATTCACAGCAACGGAGATCAATATCGCTGAGGAGAACATAACAACCGGTGACGGCTGGAACGCGACAAAGAAGGCGCTCGGATCAGACGCGTTCGCGATCGCTGGCGTTGCGAATGCGTGGGGCTATGGCGCACCTCAGGACTTCTTGAAGTGTGCGGAATTCCACAACCACATCTGCCCCGGACTTACATCCGGCTACATGATCGCGGAATACATCCGTGAGAATTACCCGCTTGGCGCTGGCGAGAGCTACACATGGATCGGATGTCCGAACTGGTGCAAGGAGGATGCTATCCAGATCCACCTGGATTTGACTCCCGGAAAGAGGAGCATGATTGTGAAACAGCGCGAGATTCTCGAGGATGATGACCGGCTTGCCGGAATTCTCATAATCTGGAACGGCACAGCAAAATCAGGAAGAGGTGTATCCTTCAGGTACGACAAGGGCGAATCGTGCAACCTCACTGGGGTTGCTATCGATGATTTCAGCCCGCCTGGCGGCAAGTCAAACCCACTCTTCTGGACGGCCCGGCTAAAGAACGGTTTCGGACTGATGCAGTACCTCAATCAGCCAGAGATCATAATCTCAACGGAGGCTGAGTTCAATGTCACATCCGAACAACTCGACCGTGTGAAGATGGTGGGAGTTGATCCGTACGTCGAACTCGGGCTTGCAGAGTCAACCGAGGTGCGTGGAGACTTTAACGGCGACGGAGAGGTAACATCTGCCGATGCATTACTCCTGCTACAGGTAGCAGCCGGGAAGATGACTCTCTGAGAACAGGTATGTGTTTAGCTGATGTGAAAAAACCACGAGATTTCACGAGATTTCATGAGATCAACACAGAAATCTTGTGGAGATGGCTGCGCCGCTGCTTTGCAGACTGTGCAATCTTGTGGTTGGCTAAACACGTACAAAAGAAGAAAAGGAGATAACTGAAATGAAGAAACAGAAAACAGTAATAACACTGGTTTTTGCCGCGCTCATCTGCAGCGCGGCATGCATGGCATTCTCTGTAACCGCGCTTGCAGAGGAAGACAACGTTGCCGCAACAGACGGTGACAGGATCGTAAGGTCTGTTGGAGGCGAGGTTGGTACTAGCGACTGGCGCTATCCTGCCCCGTTCACATTCTATCCAAGAGGTCCTGGCTACGTCAGGATGAGCATGCTCTTTGACACCCTCACATGGAAGGACGCAAACGGTGTAGTGCCCGCTCTCGCCAATGGCTGGAGGGTCTCTGATGACGGGAAGACGTGGACGTTCTACCTCAACAAGGATGCGAGATGGCACGATGGAGAGCAGTTCACAGCAGATGATGTGAAGTTCACCTTCGACTACATGAAGGACTACGAAGGTGAGTTCACGTGGTTCGAGGCGATCGATTACGTCGACAACGTGGAGATTGTGGATGATTATACGGTCATCGTATCTCTCAACGAGCCGATGGCGTCATTCCTTGTGGATATTGCAGGAAACATGCCGATTCTGCCAGAGCATATCTGGAGCAGCGTATCTGATCCAACCAAGTTCACAGGCGACGATGCGGTCATCGGAACAGGTCCGATGAAACTCGTGGAGTACAACTCTGCTGAGGGCTTCTACCATTACGAGGCAAATTACGACTACTACAACGGAAAGCTGATTGTTGACGAGTTCATCACGATGGGAGTCAGCAATGCCGCAGCTTCACTTAAGAACGGTGATGTGGATGAAGCAACCTTCTGGGGCTCTGCTGTGGACGCGGTCAACGAATTCGTTGACGACGACGACTTCGAGATCATAACCGGACCGAGCTTCTGGGTGCTCCAGATAATCTTCAACTGTGATGCGGATAAAGGGTATCCGACGAACAACGTAACATTCAGGCGTGCGATCGCTTATGGAATCGACAGAGAGGAGATTGTGGAGCAGAAGCTGCATGGCGGCGGGGTTGCTGCGAATACCGGAATCCTTCACCCGGATGCGATCTGGTACAACCCCGACTGCGAGGGCTACGCATATAATGTGGCTGAGGCTAACGCGATACTCGATTCGCTGGGCTTCACCGAGAAGGTTGATGGGATACGCCAGTACCCATCAGGCGCAGAACGTAGCGGAGACCTCAAATTCGTGCTCTACACGACAGGCAAGTACTTAAGAGAAGGAGAACTCATCCAGGCTCAGCTGGAGAAGATCGGGATTAAGATAGAGCTTACGCCGAGCGACTGGACAACGATTGACTCGTACCTTAGGGATGCTGAGTTCGACATGGTGATCAGCGGTCACGGGGGGATAGCAAACCCCCAGATCATGCGTATCCCTGATTGGCCCGCGAGCACGTACCAGAGTGAGGAGTACACATCCACCTTCGCGGAACAGGAGGTAACACTGGACTTTGACGACCGAAAGGAGCTTGTAAATCAACTTCAGGAGATGGTTGCAGAAGATCTTCCGGTCTACACGCTCTACCATCCGTATATCTGGTGCGTCTACAACCCGGATGTCCTTGACACGTGGTTCTACACGAGAGACGGGATATGCATAGGAATTCCGATCGAGTTGAACAAACTCATATTCCTTGCACGGTACGGGGATGCAAACGAGAACGGCAAGATCAACATGCAGGATGTGACCGTAATTGAGCGAATGATAATGGAGCTTGACGAGCCAACAGATATGGCGGATGCGAATAAGGATGAGACGATCAACATGCTGGATGTGACCTGTGTTGAGTTAACCATCCTCGGGAGAGCGCCGATTCGCTGCGAATAGGTGACATGTTTGGCTGAGTTTTGATCGGCGGCATGAATCCCGGCGGGGGTTCATGCAGCCATCTATTTTTATACAATGCACTATATAAGCAAACTGACGTATTATCTTGTTATAATACTTATAATACTATCCATAAATTTCTTCCTGCCAAGAGCGATGCCTGGTGATCCACTGGCATACGTGCTCGGGGAGAATCCGGATATGCCGACAAGGATGACCGAAGAGGAGAGGGAGATGCGGCTCGCGGAATACGGACTCGATAAGCCGCTTTTGGAGCAATACCTCAATTACATGGTCGGACTCAGCAGAGGAGATCTCGGATGCTCGATATACTACAATACCCCGGTCATGGATGAGATACTCGTCAGATTGAAGTGGACACTGCTTCTCACCGGAACCTCGACCGTAATATACATGCTGCTTGGAATCTTCCTTGGTGCGGAGTCTGCATGGGCGAGAGGGAAGAAGAAGGACACAGGGAGCTTAATCACCATTCTCACAGTGAGTTCGTTCCCGACATTCTTTCTCGGAACACTCCTCGCAATATTCTTCGCGGCGAATCTGGATCTCTTTCCATTGGGCGGCGCAAGGATAATCGGTGCTTCATACGCAAATCCTTTCGAGAAGGCACTCGACATCCTGCACCACTTAGTCCTTCCTGCTGCAACCCTTATAATCGCCCATATCGGCGGAACATACCTTCTGATGAGAAATTCGATGTTGAGTGTCCTGGGTGCGGACTACATCCTCTCAGCGCGGGCAAAAGGCTTGAGCGAGCGATACATCATGAACCGGCATGCGATCAAGAACGCGCTGCTCCCGGTCGTCACGATGGCGGCACTAACGGTTCAATTCATGATCATCGGGACGATATTCGTCGAAAAGGTATTCGCATACCCTGGTGTCGGGAATCTGCTCTACGATTCGGTGCTACGTCGCGATTACCCACTCTTGCAGGGAATATTCCTATTCATAGCGATTTCCGTTGTCATCGCAAACTTCATCGCTGATATGACATATCTATGGCTGGATCCAAGGGTGAGAGACGAATGACCGGAGTTACAGTGAAGGATGTGCTCGGATCGCTCGGACTCGGAATATTGGTGATTCTTGTTGCGGTCTCAATCTTCGCACCGCAGATCGCGCCTTATGATCCGCACGATACGTACAAGCCGATGGAGCACCCGAGTTCAGAGCACCTGCTCGGAACAAACGACGTAGGAAACGATATCTTAAGCGAGGTCATCTACGGGACACGGGTATCTCTTTTTATCGCATTCACAGTCTCTATAACAGCGATTGTAATTGGCACAGCACTCGGTCTTATTGCCGGATACTCTGGCGGGGTACTCGGATTTCTGATCATGCGAATCGTGGATATCTTCCTCACGATCCCGAGGCTGGTTCTGATCATCGTAATCGCAGCGTTCATGCCACGGAGCATCTGGACTATAATAGTTGTCTTCATCATATTCGGCTGGGTGATGACGGCACGAATCGTCAGATCCGAGGTTTTGACGCTCAGGAGCCAGTACTACGTCGAATCAGCGAGGATGCTTGGCGGCAGCGATCTCTACATCCTCTGGCGGCACATCCTACCGAACGTGATTCCGCTGGTCGTTGTCCAGTTCATAATGGAGGCGAGTCATGTGATAATCGCAGAAGCAGGACTCTCTTTTCTGGGGCTCGGGGATCCTGTTGCAAGGAGCTGGGGTACGACGTTCCATTACGCATTCGAGTGCCCGAACATCATCACGTCAGATGTCTGGATGTGGTGGATGCTCCCGCCCGGGCTCTGCATCGTCGCAACCGTGCTCGGGTTCACGTTCGTTGGGTATGCGCTCGAGGAGAGGCTGAACCCAAAACTTAAGACAGTGGTGGGAATGGGAGTATGATGATGAGAATCTCTGATCTGAAGACCCATTTCCCGACTCCGGACGGAATCGTCAGGGCGGTTGACACGATCGATCTCTCGATACGGGATACCGAGACGTTCGGCTTGATTGGCGAAACCGGCTGCGGAAAGACTGTTCTCGGACTCACGATCATGCGCCTTCTGCACCCGGCAACAACGGTGGAGGGAGAGATCATCTACAAGGGACAGAACCTTCTCGAAGCGAGCGAGGCAGAGATGAGAACGATCAGGGGGCGGGAGATTGCAATAATCCTTCAGAACCCGACGACATCCCTGAACCCGGTCATGAAGGTGGGAGAGCAGATCGCAGAGGCGATCCGGCTCCATCAGGGGCTGAACAAGAAGGATGCGGCGGCGAAGGCGGTCGAGATGCTTGACGCGGTCAGGATCCCGTCGCCGTCCCAGCGTGCGAACGAATACCCGCATGAGTTCAGCGGGGGCATGAAACAGCGCGTGATGATTGCGATGGGGCTTGCATGCAATCCCTCATTCATCATCGCAGACGAGCCCACAAAAGGGCTCGATGTAACGATAAAGGCGCAGATTGTTGAACTCATGAGAGAAATGACAGAAAGAAAGGCGATGCTCCTGATAACTCACGATCTCAGCGTTGCAAGGGAGTTGTGCGACCGGATCGCGCTCATGTACGCAGGAGAACTGGTCGAGTATGCACCGCTTAAGGGGATATTCGAGAGCCCGCTGCATCCGTACACCAGAGGTTTTCTGGGATCGCTTCCTGAGAGGGGGCTTGTGCCGATACCGGGCATGAGCCCGTCGCTCATCGATTTTCCGGATGGTTGTAGGTTTCATCCGAGATGCGAGCATGCAACAGAGGTCTGCAGACGGGAGCACCCGGAGTTAGTTGAGTTCAACGCAGGGCATTTTGTGAGGTGTCACCATGCTCGAAGTTGAGGGGCTGACAAAGCAGTTCTCGTCCGGGATTATAAAAAAACGGAACGTGAGCGCGGTTGATTGCGTATCGTTTCGTATCGAGAAAGGGAAGACGCTGGGGCTTGTCGGGGAGAGCGGATGCGGAAAGACCACGATCGGCAGACTGATTCTGCGGCTGGTTGAACCGACCAGCGGGACGGTTGTATTCGACGGAATCGATCTCTTTTCGTTGAAGAGGGCGGAACTGAGGAAGATTCGACCGAGGATGCAGATGATCTTCCAGGACCCTGATTCCTCGCTCAATCCGAGAATGAAGATCGGAACCAGCATCGCAGAGCCGATGAAACTGCATGACACGGTTCCGAAGGACGAGAGAGCGCAGAAGATAATGGAGTTAGTCGAGACCGTGGGGCTCAACCCCGAGCACGTCAACCGCTATCCCTATCAGCTGAGCGGCGGGCAGAATCAGCGTGTCGTGCTTGCAAGGATTCTTGCGCTGAACCCTGATCTCATAATCGCAGACGAACCCACGTCCTCGCTGGACGTCTCGGTTCAGGCGCAGATTCTGAATCTGATGCGGGATCTGCAGAAAAAGTTCAATCACACATATCTCTTCATCTCACACGACCTCGAGGTCGTAAAGATCATGGCTGATCAGATCGCGGTGATGTACCTCGGCAAGCTGGTTGAAGTCGGCGAGACGCCTGATGTGTACAATAACGCAAAGCACCCGTACACGCAGGCGCTACTCTCCTCAAGGCGGATACTTCTCGAGGGGGAGACCCCTGGTCCCGCCGATATTCCCACCGGGTGCAGGTTTCACCCGCGATGTCCGCAGAGGCGGGATAAATGCGCAATCGAGGAGCCGGAGCCTGTTGAGGTCGGGGAGGGGCATTATGTTGCGTGCCATCTGGTCTGAGGGAGATTGGATCAACAGTATGTGTTTAGCTGATGTGAAAACCACAAGATTTCACGAGATTAACACAGACATCTTATGGAATCTGTGTAATCTTGTGGTTCCTACCACACGAGTTATTGTGCATGTACTTTTGGCTCTCTGTTAATTCGCGTTGCACACACTTTTCACCCTTCCAGAGGATCTGGTTATGGTAAGGAAGATTAAACCACAGAGGACACAGAGGATCACAGAGAGTTGTTATTTTTCTATTTTGCCGACTCTGTGTCCCTCTGTGCTCTCTGTGGTTTTCTAAAACCTCATTTCGAAAATATCAAAAAGTCTCCTGGGTTTTAGTCACTGCAACGCGATGGTACACAAAGACCCGTACTTTTGCCACCTTATTGTTCGGTGTGCAATAATGGCATGGCGATCTCACCGGAAAAATCGACAGCGCCCCTATCCGGGCATCGGTTTTGGATCATCAGACATTCAGATCAACCTCACTCCCTTAAAATCGATTCTGCTCCTTCCCACGCTGCCATACTCAGAGAGCGCAGCCTCTATCGCACCGGTTGCATCACCCCCACCTGCGCGATCGATTGCGAAGACCGAATCGCCGAGCATTGCCTGTGATGCCATCCCGCCCGCAGCCTCGACTGCATCCACAGCATCAGAGACCGAATCGCTCATCAGTCCCGTTTCGGCTGCAAAGCGCTTTGACTGGAGCATAAAATTCTCAATCGTCGGATTTTTCAGGAGTTCTCGCAGCGATTCGATCCCGGTTGCGTTGATTCGCTCCGCAACACCCTGATCGTTCAGTACTTCCTTTGTTGAGATCTTATCGAAGACTACCCAGAAGACCTCGCACCCATCCGCCTGTATCCGGTTCAGTCTCCCTGAAGCGCCGGGCGTGCGCCTGATTACGACACCTCCGAGCGACTGCGCCACAACATCCCCGAGTCCTGTCCTGTTCTCAACTTCAGCGATGTGTGCAACCTCGGTCAGTTGATCTGTTGTCAGATTGAGCGAGAATGCGTAATTGAGCGAGAATGCCGCGCTGAGCGCACCTGCGCCGCTCGCGCCGAAGCCTGCGCCGATCGGAATTGCGGATCTGCTGTGAATCAAGCAGGGTGGCGTTGCCAGTCTGGCGACTACCGATTCCACAGTCGGGCATGTCAGGCACGGCGGATCATCTGAGCCGCCCACCTCAACACAAGTGGTGACGCCCGATTCCAGCGTCAATCCGCAGCCGAGCGAGCCCATTCGTGCGGGGTCTTCATCCTCGCAGATCACGAAGAAGCCTGTGATATGACCTGGTGCGAACGCGGCGGCGGTTGAGTGGGTGGGTTGGGTGAATGAGGTCATGAGGGTTGTGGATGTTGGTTCTGTCTGTAATTTCTGAACGATCGGATGATGGCTGTAGATACGCCAACGCAATCCCTGCCAATGGAAAACGATATTTTACCTAAATAAACAAATGTAGCAGATATCCGGAAATCAAACCCGTAAGTATTCATAAGACCATGCCGGTTATAAATTCCTTAGTATAAATTAATCTCTTTAGTGATTTGATCTCTCGTATTTTATTCTCATCTATCGCATCTATCAACTCATAACCGCCCCTCACAACTTCTTTATACTTATCAAGGGATGCTATCGGTTCCAACCCTATTGTGGTCATCTCTATCTCTCTGGCATCTTGCGCCAATTTTCTAAGTTTTTGGAATTTGGTGAGAAATTCTGCTTCTGATATATTGAGACCGAGTCTTCGGTTGGATTTGTCTTCTTCCACCAGACTCAACTGTTCGTATATGCGCACCCAGAGTAGTTTGTAACAATCTAATGTAGCGCGAACCAGATGGTCGTATGCCTTCCCGAGGTTCGTATCTTTGTCGCGAGGATCTAACCCATAATTAAAATGTTGAGATATATGTGCAAGTGTGTTTTCGAGTTCAATCAATATCTGTTGAGGTTTGTCACCAATATATCCAACCAAATCGGAATATGCGGGTACAAATTCGGTTCGATAAAACTCAAAAACACCATCTACATCCATAAAATCAGTTGTCCGTCTATGGTTTTATCGTCTTGTCAAACATACGGCATATATCGTACTTTCGTATCTTAAATACGCTACCCCTACTGGATGCAATGCCATGATCTTCAAGTTTGATGACTTGTAGTTTTCTATCAAGTTTATTTTCTATAAATTTCTCAATATCTTCTGTTGTAGAGAAATCTTCGATGTGGACGTTATATTTCTCTTCGAATATTACAGTTTTACTCATGCCATCAGCACCCATGTACGCACCCTTATTCACATTTTCGCTTCATTCATATTATAACGTTGTGCTGTGTTTAATGGATCACTACTACAATCAAACACTTATCGACATTTCCATATCTGGTAGCTTGCTTTTGGTATCTACCCGCTCTATATGGGGTTTCATACACCGCAACTGCAAGTATAAATTATATTATCATATAAAAAGGTTGTGTGTGCGCCGGATTTTGTGTACAGAAAGTCGTTTTAGTCTCCACAACTCAAGCAACATCACAACCTCGTTTCATTTTTTTGTTTCGGTGAATTGTTCGCGAGATGATCGTGAGTGGTGGTGATGGTGTTGCTGGGAGTTATGTTCGGAACTCGATAGTTTCGGAAGTGCTGATCGCTGGGAAACTTTAAAAGCATCATCGCGTCCAATATGTGAACAGATGGACCGATATGAACTGATCACACGGAACACAACTGAGATCGTGACTGTCGATGACATGAATGAACTGCTGGAGTCTGATAAGACGCCGATTGCATACGCGGGGTACGAACCAAGTGGAAAGATACATCTCGGTCATGTTTTGACTGTGAATAAGCTCATCGATCTTCAGAACGCCGAAATTAATGTAACGGTGCTGCTTGCAGACCTGCACGCATATCTGAACGGAAAAGGCACGCTTGAGGAGGTGCGGGAGCTTGCCGAATACAACAAACGATGTTTCATAGCGCTCGGCTTAGATAAGGCAAAATTCGTCTTTGGATCCGAATTTCAACTGGGGTCTGATTACATGCTGAATGTGCTTAGGCTGGCGCAGAGCACCACGCTGAACCGGGCACGGCGCAGCATGAGTGAGGTTGCCAGAAACATCGAGCACCCGATGGTCTCCCAGATGATCTACCCACTCATGCAGGCTGTTG
>DAOVGE010000212.1 GCA_030672605.1 Methanosarcinales archaeon | reverse complement strand
GATATCGAAATACGACTCCATAATGCCCCATTCGATTGAGGGGAGCTGATCTATTTCGTCTGTGGGCTTGGGTGTTGGAGCAGAGATAGGTGTTTCTGTGGGAATTGAAGTGGGTATTGGTTCCGGGGTTTCAGTGATCGTTGGTGGTGAGGAAGGCGAAGGCGATGGAATAACCGGTGAAGTTTGAGCCAGTGTAGGTGTTGGGGTATGTACTGGAGTTAATGTTGGTGCTATTACAGGTGGTGTAGGCGCCAGAGGACTTATGAACGCTGGTTGCCAAAAACCCAATATTAAGACAATGATACCTAAAACTCCTATGATACTTCGCTGTATATTTGTAATGTCTCCAATTTTAACTTCTTTTATCTCTATCTTTTTACCACCAACAAGCGCAATAACTATCAATGCAAGCCCTACTACGACAACCGTTTCATATATCATATTCCATCACCTCGGAAATTTTTTCATGATTACTTCTTAATTTTAAGCCACCAAACCCCGCACCAAAGCACAGAGCCAGATAACATTTCGCTCTTTCTGCACATGATTCGGAATCCCGAATATGCCCCTCCGCAACTTCCCATTCATGGCACAATCGAGCCATACCAACATCCGGAATTAGAATAGGCTGCCTCTACACTATTCTCTCAGATGTGGAACGCGTTGTTTGGGGCATCACGTGCAACCTGTCATTTATCTCATCAGCAATAAGGATTACGGAAGGTCCATGAAGTGGCGCAGATGGCTGAATTCGAACCGGATGCCCACAATCTCCTGCCACAACCGACATTCCCGCACAGGCGCAGACCTTGCGGGTGTCAGCAATCCACAGTACCCGAAAGAGACACGGACACCTGCGCGTGAGGCTGCGAAACGCTTATGACTCGAGATACGCGCGCAATCTACCTGCGCTACCTGCTGCGGCACGCCTCAACAAACGCCTCTGCGAACCGCAGATACGAGCATGCATGCAGATGCGCATACCCTGCAAGCGTATTTTCGACGAGTAGCCCGTCCTTACCGTCTTTTATCCCGATCCCGCGCTCAAGCCGGATCGCAAAGACAGAATCATCCGGAATATCTGTTATCGATGAATGGTGAAACTCGTGCCCCTTAAACGAATCGCCAGGTCCTCCGATCGGCGTCTCTGTTGTGAACGAGCCTACGTTGTAGCTCACAACCTTGCCGCCCATCTCGACTGTTACCGGGATTGCGCCAACCATCTCAAAGGTCTCGCCAGACATCCCGTGCATGCCGCTCTTTGTGACCATGGTCCTGGCAAGATACATCAGCCCGCCGCACTCACCGTATATCGGCATGCCGTCCGATGATGCCCGCCGTATGCTCTGCCGCATGCGCATGTTCGCTTCGAGTTCTTCTGCAAAGAGTTCGGGATAGCCGCCGCCGATATAGATACCATCCACGGCAGGGACTGTCGCATCGTGAAGCGGGCTGAAATAGACGATCTCTGCGCCATGCAGCTCCAGAATATCGAGATTATCCCTGTAATAGAAATTGAACGCCTCATCGAGCGCCACACCTATTCTGACCCGCTTTCCAGTATCGCCATCCGCAATCCCCGCTCCTGCAAAGATCGATGTCCCACTCCTATCGAGCGGCTCTGCACTCTTTGCTATCTCGACCAGCCGATCGAGGTCGATATTTTCAGAGACGATCTGCATTATGTTTGCGATGCGCTCCCTGAATTCGGGAGATCGTTTGCTCTCATGCACAGGAACCAGACCCAGATGCCGCATCGTGAGCCCCATCTTTTCGTCTCTTGGTACAACACCGATGACTGGTATCCCGGTGTAGTGCTCAATTGCTGCTATCGCCTTCTCGGCATGCCTCCCGCCTCCGATCTTGTTCAGGATCACGCCCCTTATGTCAACTTCTAAATCAAGAGCAGAGTAGCCCATAGCAACAGCGGCTGCGCTTCGTGTGATGCTCCGTGCATCGATTATCAGAACTACAGGGCACTTCAGAATCTTTGCGATCTGGGCAGTGCTACCGAGATCGCTCAATCCCTCGAAACCTTCGTGCAGTCCACGCACTCCTTCGATTATTGCCAAATCCGCATTTCCATCACCCAGCGCATGCGAGAACGTCTCAAGCACAGCGTCCCCGGTCATCAGGTAGCCGTCAAGATTCCGGCAGGCACGCCCACATGCGAGCGTGTGGTAGCTCGGGTCTATGTAATCGAGACCGACCTTGAACGGCTGCACACTCAGACGCCTGCTCAGCGCAGCCATGATTCCGGTGCATATTGTGGTCTTCCCGGCTGACGACCGGTCCGCGGCGAGGAGCACCCTGGGAGTGTTGTGATGGGTCATGGTGGTTCCTTGGTCATGAGCGTTCATAAAGGTTTTAAGGAACTGAAAGAACTCAGCGTCACCGATGCGCTCCCGAAGATGACCAGTATGTAGTCGTCACCGAAAAATAACATATTGAAATTTCATAGTTCTGATGCTTTCGGTGGTCGCTAACGGTAGCTCCCTCGCGTATGTGAAAAAACGCTGGCGTATCTCTCTCAACTTTGCGTCTCTCTCACCTTTGCGACCTTGCGTTAGATTAGAGGAACGCAAAGACGCGATGACGCAAGGGTGCAAAGATTGGAAACCACAGAATCCATCAGAATCAGGAAATTTCAACTTTCTTCATGTGTATAACTGTCCGCTATCAAGATTTTTATATGATGGGCTACCTGCCAAAAATGCTACTTTATTTTTCTGCAAGCCCTTGGGCAGAGGGTTCGCGTCCGGTCGTGGATGCGATAGATCGTGCTCGAGACGAACCATAAGACGATTGCAACTGCGATACGGATCGGGGATCCTGTAAACGCTGCAAAAGCACTCCGTGCGATCAGAGAATCAGGCGGACTTGCGATCTCGGTCTCTGATGGGGGGAATCGTTTCTGTGCAGCGTGATCTGGCATCGGTAGAGGGGATCGATGTTGAGCCGGCAAGCGCGACATCGGTTGTCGGACTGCGGAAACTGGTTGCGGAGGGGGTGATTGATCTCTGATGGGCGGATCGTCTGTATTACGACCGGCAACATATTGAAGGATCCGACCGAGGTTGTGGATGTCTGCGCAAAGCCAATCGAGATGGATGCTGAGACCGATGCTGTGCGAAGAGCTGTGTTCAGGTGATCAAGACAACAGAGTAAGGCGGTTAAGGGGGACAGGTATACCCTGCCGGGACACTTTGCACTAGAACCGTACCAATGGATTCCACCGAGTTTAGCCATAAGTTGCCTGAGCACGTACGGTAAGTTGGCAACCTTGCCAAGCTGGAGAGTTTTTATATAAGTTAAGATAGATAATATTAAAAGTTATTCAAGGAGCGACCGTGATACGATGAAAATGACAAAGCCATCTATAGTAATATTGATTCTGCTGATCCTCTTATCCGCCTTACCTGCGGTTGCAGCCGTCGATTATCCGCAGCTCACAGGGTTTGTCACTGATGATGCGGATATGATCGATACGGTCTATGAATCAAAGATAACCGAGCTTGCAGAGAAGATCGAGGGAGCGACGACAGTTGAGATCGCGGTCGTTACTGTGGGATCTCTTGAAGGCGAATCCAAAGAGATGTATGCGGTAAAACTCTTTGAACAGGCGGGCATAGGCAAAAAGGATAAGGATAATGGTCTTTTAATTCTTGTAGCAAAACAGGAACGAAAATACAGGTTTGAAGTTGGTTACGGGCTTGAAGGGGTGATAACCGACAGCATGAAGGTGAACATTGGCGATAGGATCCTCACACCCAATTTCAGAAGTGGCGAATACGGCAGAGGCATCTATGAATCGATGCTCGTAATCGAAGGGCTCCTCGAAGGCGATGAAGAGGTTATCTCCGAGTATAGCATGAACGATCAAGATGGTACATCCAATGGGTGGATCGGAGTTTTGATCATTCTCATCATAGCTTTCAGCATTCTGATGTCTGTAGGACGGAGAGGTGGAAGGCGTGGACATACATACTATGGAGGAATCGGTGGATTTGGTGGCGATATGTCTGGTGGCGGTGGATTCGGTGGATTCGGAGGCGGTATGTCCGGAGGTGGGGGATTCGGAGGCGGTTGGTGATGTGTAGACCGCCGATCGGTGTTTGATTGCAATATGGTGATAATATGACAACAGAGACAGATGCG
>DAOVGE010000147.1 GCA_030672605.1 Methanosarcinales archaeon | reverse complement strand
GGTTCCGGAACGGTGTGCCGCATACTTTCGTACAAACACGATCACCATCAGAAGCGCGAAAAGAATCGATGCTGCAATGTACACCCGTTCCGGCAGTATTGATATGGATCCGTCCAATCCCAGGACAGGTGCGCCAGTAATATCGTAAATCCAATCCAGGAGCACGCCCAGCACAATGCTCGTCCCTGCGATGGTTGCAAGATACAGTCCGAGCGTCCGTTTACCCATAACCGACCCAACAACAGAGATTGTGACCATATTCGTTGCCGGACCTACCATGAGAAAGACCAGTGCCGCGCCTGGGGTTACGCCTTTTAACATCATGGCGTAGGCAACCGGAACCGACGCTGTCGAGCACATATAGAGGGGAATGCCCACAACGATCATCAAGAGCATCGAGACGAAACCTGTTCCGATCGTCTCGCTAAAAAAGTTGTTCGGAAGAAAGTAGGAGATAACTCCGGCAAGAACGATTCCGATCAGGATGTGACCTGCGATATCAGAGAAAAAATCGATAAAACCATATCTAAGGGCTGCCAGTGTCTTTGCAACGAGGCTGTGGTTGTGTTCGCACGACGGGTTTTCCGGTTCGTTGCACACCTTGCAGTTGGATATCGTGGCATCTCCGCAGCGGTCATCCGAAGATTTAGTATCTCCACCCCTGTCGAAGCTACCTACCAGGACACCACCGACAATTCCGCTCACAAATGCTGCGATTGCTCTGTATACGGCAAAGAGCGGTCCCATGAAACTGTACGTCACAAGGAGGGAGTCCGCACCCGTCTGAGGTGTTGAGATCAGAAAGGAGGTAGTAGCACCTTTGCTTGCACCCTGCCGGTACAGCGAGATTGCTGTCGGAATGACGCCGCACGAGCACAGGGGAAGCGGAACACCGATAAAACTTGCCTTTATCACGGAATAAATCGTGTTTCCTCCAAGATGGCTGCTGATCTTCTCTCTTGGAAATGCGATGTAGAGAATACCTGCGATTAAGAGACCGAACAGGATGTAGATCGCCATCTCGTTAAATATGTGGGTAATTTCCCGGAACAGGTCTATGAGCATCTTAGCTCACCCACATTGATACTACAGAGGCAACCTTAACACCTACAATCACGAATAACGCTATTATAAGCGTCTCCACTCCCGCCTTGAAGCTGATCCCCTTCATAACAACCGCAGCCATGAGGTCGGTTACGACACAGAAGAGAAGCGCCGCAAAAAGCCCGTATTCTCTGAATATGAGTGCCATCAGGATGATCAGCGGGAGTGCAAGCACGGTTCCGAGAACCGCGATCCTGATGATGCTTATGTGAGTTGCGCCTGCGATGACATTTGTCATTCCCGCCATCCGTGGGCAGATGACAAATAATGCAAACGCTGTGGACGCTATTAGGAGTTCTTTCATCTTAATTCCTCTGCCGACATGTCTTATGAGTCTTTTCTGTTATTCCCATAAATTAATACCTCCTTAGTTCCATCGCCATGAGACCGCGGGGTTTACACAATCCCGGATATGGCGCAGATACCTAAATAAGTTGACCTAACACCCAAGCTTCCGCATTATCCTGATTCCAGTAACCCAATTTTTCCATCGGAGCGAGGGGTGGGGACGAATGTCGATAAAAAGAACGCAAAAAAAGAGAAACGGGGTTAAATCGCGCCAGCGACTTTTGTTCCCCACGCTTTTGCATCTCCGAATGCAGGTTCAACGTCTCCGTCGACCTTGAGGTTTTCAGTGACGATATCAGCGCCGCAGTTCCTTAGTGCATCCTCGAGGATGTCCACCGCATCGCAGAACGTGTCCGGATAGTCATCGCTATCGCCCGGACCAAAGACCGCTGCCTTCTTACCATTCAGTGATGTGCCGTCCAGATCCGCGTGGAAATCGATGAAATCGTCCTGCAACTCGCCATCGCCCCATGTAGAGCAGCCGAATACGATCGCGTCATAAGAAGCGAGTTCGGCAACGCCTGTGTCGGCTACGTCCTTCACTGTAACGTCAGCGCCTCCTTGCTCGAGACCTGCTGCCACACGTCCGGAGAGCTCTTCAGTGTTTCCGGTGGTCGAACCGTATATTAAAATTGTCTTTGCCATTGTTAACCCTTCAGTATTTCCGTCTATTTGAATAGAGGTCAGAGATGTATGGGTAATTAGGTATATAAATAACAAACCCTAACAATATTAGAAAAAAACGCAAAATCCTAGCTTTATTCGGTTTTTTTAACTATAACCGAATCTTTTTAGGGTATGCTATTTGTGTACCTAATGTTAACATGGTTTGGCATGGATAAAGTACCTGAATCGACAGTTCCAGCCGACACACTCTGGGAACTCGTGAACGCCACAGGAAAGCCACATGTCCTGAAACACGCAATCGACTTCAAGATATTTGACCAGCTCTCCGCGCCGATCTCGGCAGAAGAGGTCGCAGAAAGACTCGGTACAAAGATAGAGCCGACATCCAGGCTGCTTGACATGCTGACCATACTCGCCATAGTCACGAAGAAGGCGGGCATGTACACGAACACTCCGCCCGCTGAAGAGTATCTCGTAGAGGGAAAGCCGACATATATGGGCGATTTGTACGCGATGACCGTAGGAATGCAGGAGGGTATGATTGCAGCGATTCCCGATGTGTTGAAGTCAGGAATTCCTGAAACAGATGTGAATGCGGAATATCCTGAAGATTACTGGGCGCAGATGACCGAGATGAACTCCAGATACCAGCGTGCGATGTGGTCGCACAAAGCGATCCCGATGGTGATTGCGATGCCGGAGTTCCCGCATTTCAGGCGGATGCTTGATCTTGCCGGAAATGCCGGCGTATTCGCGGCGGCACTGGTCACGCGAAACCCTGCGCTTACGGCAGTTGTTCTGGATCAGCCGCCGGTTGTGGAAGTTGCGAAGAAGATCATCAAGGAATATGGTCTTGAGGACCGAATCAAGACGCTCGGTGCTGATTTCACGAAAGACGACTTCGGCGCCGGTTATGATCTTGTCTGGATGAGCTACTGCCTGAATTTAGCCGCGGATCATCTCGAAAGTATCTTTGAGAAGGTCTACAAATCGATTGCTCCGGGTGGGATATGCGTGAGCCAGCACCCGGTTGTGAATGAGGCTGGGACGTGGCCCCACGATGCGGCATGGTGGGCACATACATACGCGATGGCGGGGCAAGATATGTCACTTCCCGAGAGCGCGATCTCTGATGCGATGCTTGGTGCTGGCTTTGGAAGCGTGGAGTCGCGGTACGTGAAAGATTGCATGGGCATGGACAGGGTAGATATCGCCCGGAAATGATGGGGGAGCGGGGAATGTTTAAGAAAATATGTATGTGTGTAGCCGAGGTGAAAAAAAACCGGCTCTCTGGTAATTCGCGTTGCAAGCGTCTCGTAGATGAATTGTGCTGGTGTGACGTTAAGCGCTTAGGGATCACGAATGGCACGAATGAACGAATTTCACGAATGTTAAGACGGAATAGATTCGTGCCATTCGTCCATTCGTGAAATTCGTGATAAAAACTGCCAGAAATAGACTAAATTCATGACAAACTCCTCGAAACCAAAGTGGGGTGAGCGCTGGTAAATAACCGATATGACTGGTCGTTTTTGCATTGCAACGCGAGATACCAAAGACCCAAAAAACCACGAGATTTCACGAGATTGACACAAGAAGATGGTAGTCTTTCTCGTGGAAATCTGTGTAATCTTGTGGTTAGCTAACACGTACAAGAGAAAAATCATAGGAGATCAATAGAGATGGCAGAATCAAATGGCTATGGATGAGTGCTGGATGTAGGTTTCGGACCCCTCCTTTGACATTATATATGTTACAGGGTTTTGATAAAGAGCAAAGCAGATAAGGGATGACGAAACCCTCAGATACTTCTGCTACACCCTGAGTACGGTATATGTCAGTGCACACTTCCTCTCCTTCCCGACGTTGAGACCGGACGGCAGGATACGAAATAGATCGAATCATATATGGACATATCGTTAAACACGCACTGAAACCATGATTTTATTTAGGTTTTTTCATCCAAAACCGAACTTTGTTAGGGCATGGTATATGTATACCTAGTAATAGTGGATTGTGCTATGAACAGAAACGGAATGCATGGACAATTCTGTGGAATGCCCACTAAAAAAACCAACCTCCTTTGTTCGTTGAAATCCGTAGATTTGCGATTGATGAACAGATAAAAATGGCACCAACATCACCGGACGAGAGCTGCACAACAACAGAACAATACCGAAGATTCATCGGAAGAAAAGTAACCTTCATCCTCGTCCTCATCCCGATTCTATTCATCCTCGCGGGATTATCGGCATCGCTTGGATCTGCGAACGTCTCGATATGGGATGCGTACTCTGCATTCTTTTACAAGTTCTTTCCAGGTTACTTCGAATACAACAGGCTTGCTGATATATGTGTATGGAAGCTGCGACTTCCCCGAATCCTGATGGGTATTCTAGCAGGCGCTGGTCTTGGTATTGCAGGCGCGGTGATGCAGGGAGTGCTGAAAAATCCGCTTGCAAGTCCTTACACACTTGGAATCGCATCAGGTGCCGGATTCGGCGCATCTCTTGCTATTCTTGTAGGTGCAGGCTTCATTGGTGGACAGTACCTGGTGATCGGAAACGCCTTTGTCTTCGCACTACTGGTTTCGTTTGTCATTCTCGGTCTTTCGAGCCGCAGGGGATCGACACCAGAGAGCATGATACTTGCAGGAATTGCGATGATGTTTCTCTTCAATGCGATGACGATGACGCTTCAGTACTTTGGCGAGGCAGATGCGGTGAAAGGGGCGATATTCTGGATGGTTGGAAGTCTTGGAAGGGCAACATGGGAAAAATTGTTGCCGGTACTCGTCGTGCTCGGATTATGCGTTCCCCCGCTCATAATAAAATCATGGGATCTCAATGTGCTCGGTGCCGGAGATGAGACCGCAAAAAGTCTTGGCGTACGGGTGGAGCTGACCAGAATCATCACGATGGTGTTCGCATCCCTCCTCATTGCTGGCATCGTCTGCTTCACAGGAACAATCCAGTTCATAGGGCTCGTTGCACCGCATATCTGCCGCATGGTGATTGGCGGGGATAACCGATTTCTGATTGTGACATCGGGTCTTGTTGGTGCAGTACTGCTTGTTGCGGCGGACACCGCGGCAAGGACTATCATGTCGCCGATCATTCTTCCGGTAGGTGTGATGACTTCATATCTTGGTGTTCCTTTGTTCATCTATCTAATAATGAATAGAAAGGGGGGGTACTTTTGAAACTCAAAGTAAGCGATCTTGAGTTCGGCTATTCAAGCACACCAGTCCTCAAAGACGTTACGATGGATCTTGCAGAATCGGAGATGCTCGGGATCGTGGGTCCGAACGGCGCTGGCAAATCCACGCTGATCAGGTGCATCGATCGAATCCTGAAGCCGAAGCAGGGAACGATCCTTCTGGATGAACAGGAGATAAAGAATATGAGCCCTATGGAGGTCGCAAGGAGGATTGGTTATGTTCCTCAGACGGGATCCCGCACCTTTCCGATAACAGTCTTTGACACGGTGCTCATGGGAAGGCGCCCACATCTCGGATGGCGGAGCGGTGATGCGGACATGAAGAAGGTCGTGGAGGTCCTGAAACTGATGGAGATTGAGGATCTTGCCATGAGTGACCTGAACGAACTGAGTGGTGGTCAGCAGCAGAAGGTCTTAATCGCAAGAGCACTTGCGCAGGAGGCAGGTGTTCTCTTGCTCGATGAACCAACCTCAAACCTCGATATAAAACACCAGCTTGAGGTGATGGAGATCATCAAGAATCTCGTGACAACGAGGAGGGTCTCTGCGATCATGGCAGTCCATGACCTGAACCTTGCATCAAGATACACCGATCGGGTGATCATCATGAAGAAGGGTACGATCGTTGATGCAGGCAGCCCCTCTGATGTGCTCACGCCAGAGAATATCAGATTGGTCTATGATGTGGAGGCTGAGGTGATCAATGGCAATGGCAATGGCAGGATGCCGTATATCGTGCCGATACGGTCTGTAAGACCGGATGAATCAGGGAGATGGGGTGATGAATAGGAACCATATTGCGGAGAAGATATTATCAATCGCACTCCTTGTGTCACTCGCAATCGGTTTGGCAGCAGCAGAGGATGCAGATGTCAATGTCAGCGTCAACGCGCCCGAATACGTCTCTGATACGTTTGAGGTCACAATCGATATCACGGAGGTCAGTGATATGAATGGGGGGCAGTTCGATCTCGTTTTTGATCCGGATGTCCTAGATGTGGAGGATGTCAGATCCGGAAACATCGATGACACAGAGATTCCGATCGATATGTGGGAGGTCATGGATGACGGCAGGATCCGGATGATCTTCAAGCTCAGCAGCGCCGATTGCGTCAGCGGATCAGGATACGTGGCAAAGATTAACTTCGAGGTTGTGGGCGCTACCGGGGATACCAGTGCCATTGATGTATCCGACGAGTTTAAGAGAAGACTCAGTGATACCGGAGCGGATGAGATACCTGCAAACTGGTTTGGTGATAATGTAACTGTTGGTAACGCGGAATCGGTATCAGTTGAAACACCGACACCATCACCCACCAAAACGTTCGCTGCACCATCAGCACCAGCACCGACTGCAACCATGATACAGACCAGAGCATCCAGTCCGGAGTCGCATGCACTGACCGCCAGAGCGCAGGAGGACGTGCAGGATGCACCGGCTGCGGCAGTGCCAGCCACACCATCCGAAAAAGATGGATTGCAGGATATACTGACAACACATAATTTTATTTCCATCTACTCGATCATCGGATTACTCGCTTTTATCTATTCATTGACACTCTTCAGGTGATCACCATGCACGCAACGAACCAAGAACGAAAACTTACCGCAATCCTGATCTTGCTTGCGGTATCTGTAACCCATGCAGCAGCAACGACGGTAAGCATAGATGCACCCGACTATATCACTGGCAACAAATTCGATGTCACAATCATGATCGATGATGTCGATGATCTGGCTTCCGGACGGTTCGATCTGTCGTTCAATTCAAGTGTTGTGAACGCAACCGACCTCGACGATATCGACGAGATGAACGGAGAGGTAGGTGGTGATGAGGTGCCAGTGGAGATGTGCCACTTCACGGACACGGGCTTGATCACCCTGCTCTTCAAACCAGGTGTCAGTGGCGCTGTCAGCGGATCGGGATCACTTGCAACGATCAAATTTGAAGTGGTGGGGAAAGACGGCGACTCGAGTTTCCTCAATCTTTCTAAGGGACTACTCGTTGATAAGGAGCAGGAACATAAGAACCAGATCATAATACCTGCGGAGTGGATCGGCACCATGGTGACCCTCGGAAGCCCGCCGGCTGGAACAACAGAAACACACACCGTTACAGTGTATGTGAAGAACATCGATGATGACAAATTGGATGTTCATCTACTGGTCGATGGAAATGATAAGGGTTTCAAGAGCGTCTCATCTGGCAAGACCAAAGAGTATGATGATTACAGCATGGACGAGGGCACACACACATTCACGATCAGATGGTTCGATACAGACACAGATGAGTGGTATGAGAAGACCGAAGAGCACACGATAACAGGTGTGACAACCATCATACTCCTGACCGATGATTATTCCGAAGACGAGGATAAGATCAGTGCTCAGGTGTATGTAAACAATCTCGACGACGATGATCTGAATGTCTATCTCTACATCGATGGAAATTACAAGAAGTATATTAGCGTCGCATCAGGTAGTTCAGAGGACTATGGCGAATACGAGTTCGAAGAGGATGAGGATACATTGCATTCATTCAGGATCAAATGGCTCGATCCCGGCACCGATGAGGATTATGAAAAGATTTCCCGCATACACCTCACAAGCGAGGAAGCAGTAACTCTATATGTTGATAAACATACAGAAGAAGATATAATACTGTTGCCCGACGAAACTCCGACCACTGTTTCAACCACATCCACACCGATCCAAACCTCGACTCGATCAATCAAAGAATCACAGCCAACACCCACTGTACCACACATAAGTCCGACACCATCAGAGGACTACACCGGAGGTAACGACCTCGGTCATAGAATCACCCCCACCTACACACTAGCCGGACTCATCGCCGTTCTGTTTGCATTGATACAGATCAGAAGAATTTAGGACGTATGAAATCATTCCTATATATCTTGTTGATCATCCTCCTGTGCACAAACATCGCCTCTGCTTACGATGAGGATGATCTGGAATGGGCATGTGGCAACTCAAAGGAACTCCATCTGGATGAAACGATCTCGAATGGTAATTTTACCGTAGAAGCTTACAATTTCCCGAGATCCGACCGGAACGAGACCCGGTTCGTCGGGATACGATTGTACAAGAATGGAGTCCCTGTTTCAGATCAAACGCTTGTGGAAGGAGAGGATTACATCTATGATGACGAGATCAGGATAACCGTTATAGAATTCTCAGTGCCATCGTCGGACTGGGCAACGGGTCTGCCAGAGGAGCTCTGGGCAGAGGTCAAGATGGAACCGGTTGGTATTCCATGTTTTGACGTTGAATTTGAGTGTGATAAGGACGAGTACCTTGCCTACTCCTCCGATATTGAAGTGGATATCACAATCCAGAATACTGGAGATTCCGAGGCGCACAACGTAGATATCGATGTGGGTGCGGAGGGTCTCAGAGCGATTGGCGGAAAAGCACATCATCATTCCCATAATCTTGAAAAGGGGAAACGTGTGGACGGTGAGACCGATACACCAGCGCTCGATCCGATCATACTCCGATTTGAGGCACCCTCTGTGATCGAGGATACAGTATTTAACATAGCAGTAAATATTGAGTGCTATGATATAAGAGGTGTAAAATATTCTTATTTTGAGTCATATCCTGTGAAGGTTCTGGGCATGTTCAAAATCTCAAAATCAATAAATGACAATATATACATGGATGAGATCGCCACAGTCACGATATCGCTCAGAAATGACGGCACACGTCCGATCAACTCAATCACGGTACGCGACACACTGCCTTCCGAATTTGAACCGGTGGAGAACTCGTCTATTGTCCGGGAACTGGATCTTGGAGCCGGCGAGTGCAGGAGTTTTACATATCAGTTGAAGCCCGTGCAGCCAAGTGAGGTGGGGTATGTCATCCCGGCTGCGATTGCGGAGTGGACTGAAAATGGCGAGACGTATTCTGCGCAGTCGGATTCACCAAGCATCGTTGTGTACGGTCCGAAGATAGTGGTATCAAAGACCGTGACCCCGGAAAACATAGTTGAGGGTGAAATCGCAACTGTCATAATCGAGGTTGCAAATACCGGGAATGTGCTGGCGAGCGTTGATGTGGCTGATCGGCTCCCCACTGATACTCTGCTTACAGATGGCGTTCTTGGCGTTGATATGGTGTTGAGGGCGGGTGAAACTCAGACATTCGGTTACAGCATGAAGATGAACACGACCGGTTCTATCGAACTGCCACCTGCTGTTGCGCACTTTGCGGACACACATGATTACGATGGAATCGTCGTTTCAGAGAACATATCGATCGCAGTTAATCCGGTGGTACATTCTGCACGAACAATTAGTCCGGTAGATCAAACAACTGCCACCGCGGCTACCGCGAATATTGCTACCAGAACCGGTGAAGAATCCAGTGCAGGATCGGTTTGCACATTGTTTGGCTTCCTCGCTGCTATATTTGTACTTAGATGGGTCAAACGGACCTAATAACCCTTTTGACAACGGCGTAAGTGACCATCAATGCTATTCCCGCCGCTGTTGTCAATAAGCCTGAAATCCTTAATCCACTCGCCAGGTCCGGCTCTACAAAGTACGATCCAATCAGAAGCGCCACCCCCAGTATAAAGAAGAACAATCCGGTAATTAATTTGTGTTCAGGTTTCTCTTGCTTCTTTTCCGGCTTCCATAGTCCCCGGTCTACCAGGTCGAGCTTCTTCTTATGTTCCAGATATGCCACGAATGCGTAACACACAATCGCCGCGATTATCATCAAGACCCATTCAATCATACTACATACTACTGTTAAACGACTTATTTAAAGTTGATCATCGCATGGGGCTGTCATTTATCAACACAAAACTTTATCAACGATGGATATTGTAACACAATTCCAATGACATCTATAAGAATTCTGACACTGGTCATCGTAACTTCTGCAATAGCGATTGTACTGGCGACCCCAGCACTGGCACAGCAGACAAACGTGACTGTTAATGCCCCTGAAACCATAACAGGTGCTTTCAGCGTCACAATAGAGATCGAGAACGTAGCAAATCTCGATTCGGGGCAGTTTGATCTGTCCTTTGATCCGGGAGTTGTAAATGTCACAGGCGTTGATGATGGGGCTATCGGTGGAACACCGATACCGATATCCGGATGGGACCTGTACAATGACGGTACCATCAAGGTGCTCTTTAATCTCCCGGGACTTGATGGGGTGAGCGGATCTGGCAATCTCGCAACAGTTCATTTCAGGATAACCGGAAACGGATACAGTGTCCTGCATCTATCGAAGGGACTGCTCGTTGATAATTCCGCAAAGGAGCCATCTGCGGACTGGCAGGATGGCGAGGTGAACGTTGGAACCGATGCCGAGGTAACGGTTGTGGATGCGCCTGTAGAATCGGAACCAGAATCCACGACACCGACACCTACTCCAGCAGATGCAACCGGAGGCGAAACGGGGACAGAAACATCGGGATTTGGTGCGGCACTTGCAATCACAGGACTTCTCGCAGTAGTATATCTATTGCGGAGAATGTAAGCATCAATGCGGTTCAATTGAGGTGGTGACCTGGCACTGTGAAGGTGCATGATTGTTTTGCATAGCGGGATTTCAAGTTTGATATACCTGACTTAGAACAGGAACCGGAACAGTGCTACCGGATATACTAATTCCCATGGTCGTAGTGGGTTTGGCAGAATTTGGTGATAAAACCCAGATAGCTCTCCTGCTGTTAGCTTCGAAGACCGAAAAACGCCTGCACATAGTACTTGGCGCCATAATGGCTTTTTTGATGGTAGATGGGATTGCGATATTAGCAGGAGACTGGATTACAGATGCTGCGCCAGGCGGTCTGATAAAAGCACTTTCCGGCACCATTTTTATAATTTTTGGATTCTTGATGTTGAGAAACAAAAGGGGCGAGATAGAAACTGAGCACCACCTCAAAAATCCATTTTATTCGGGATTCATCCTGATTTTCGTATCAGAATGGGGGGATAAGACACAAATCGTTTCCGGATTGCTTGCAGCCAAATATAATGGCTTGATGGTTCTGATGGGAATTATAATAGCGTTGGGTTCGCTTTCTTTGATGGCAGTCTACCTGGGTAGACTCATTTCGAATAACATGAACAGTGGGACCATAACTAAAATTGCAGGAATTTTGTTTATATTGATGGGCACATCCTTCTTGTTATTTTAGGCTCCGCATTAATTCTACTTTGTCAGATTAAACACCCATTCAGGCGCTTGATGTTGGTTTTGTTTTCCAAACGGTTTGAGGTCATGCCGCCGCTCACTGTTGATTTGTCTGTAATGTGACAAAGTAGGATTAAGGAAGTCAAGCATCTTCTTTTCAGTTTTCGTAGCTGGTCAAAACCGAAGATTGAACAGAATGCCAGCGGCTCTGCAAATCCGAATCATCTGTTTTCATACCGAATCTTCCATTATTGCTTCATATTTGATTCTTTTTTTTTATGTTAGGATAGCAGAGTAAATGTAGGTTTTTTTCCAAAATCCTAACTTTATTTGGTTTTTCATTCAAAACCTAATTTTATTAGGATATAGTATTTATGTACCTAACAACATGGTCTAAAAGCAACATACCTCACAGGGCAATCCTGTAATCACGGCAACAATAGTTGAATTTCACGATCTGTTTGAAATGAAACAAAGGAGACCTACGATGAAAACGAAATACATACTTTACTTTGTGCTGATAATGCTTGTAGCCTTCAGCACGGACGCATCTGCCGGCATAGTCGGCGATGCAAACAACGATGGCAGAATCACCACTGCAGACTCATCGATCACACTGCAGATGTCAGTCGGGAGCGTAGTTCCTGATCTGGAAAGTGCGGATGTGAGTGGTGATGGTAGGACCAGTTCACTGGACGCACTTATGATACTCACGATGGTGCAGAAGACGCAAGTGTGTGTTAATGCACCTGAAACCGTGTCTGGCACATTCAATGCCATGATAGACATCCACAACGTCACTAACCTCGATTCGGGGGTATTCGATCTCTCGTTTAATTCGAGTGTTGTGAACGTGACCGCGGTCCATGATGGAAACATGGGCGACACAACGGTGTCAATCGATTCGTGGAGTTTCACGGATACTGACACGATCCATGTCAATCTCAACAACACAGGTGGCGTACGTGGATCCGGATCACTTGCAACGATCGGCTTTGAGGTGTTGGGCGAGGTAGGGGATAGTAGTATCCTGGACATATCCGATGGACTGCTCACTGATACCGGAGCGAATGAAACGTCAGCGCTCTGGTTTGACTCCGACGTCGCAGTTGGAGTGCCGGTTACTGTCAATGCGCCGGAAGTGGTGCTGGTGGCATCAGACACGTTCAATGTCACAATCGATATCAAAGATGTTCTCAACCTGAATGCGGGGCAGTTTGACCTGGCATTTGATTCAAGCGTTGTGAACGTGACCGATGTTGGGAATGGGCTGGTAAACGACACGACGATGAGAATTGATGAATGGAAGTTCGTGGACTCTGACACGATCCGCGTGATCTCCAAGCGCCCTGGTACCAATACGGTGAGCGGATCAGGGTATCTGGCTGTGATCAACTTTACGATAACAGGATCGCAGGGTGGCATGAGTGTTCTGGACATATCGGACGGGAAACTTGCAGCGATACCTTCTGATGGCACAACTGATGCGGAGGAGATACCTGCGATCTGGACGGGTGCTGAGGTCGCAGTTGGGGTGCCGGTTACTGTTAATGCGCCGGAAGTGGTGCTGGTGGCATCAGACATGTTCAATGTCACAATCGATATAGGGGATGCTCTCAACCTGAATGCGGGGCAGTTTGACCTGGCATTTGATTCAAGTGTTGTGAACGTGACCGATGTTGGGAATGGGCTGGTAAATGACACGACGATGAGGATTGATGAGTGGAAGTTCGTGGACTCTGACACGATCCGCGTGATCTCCAAGCGCCCTGGTACCAATACGGTGAGCGGATCAGGGTATCTGGCTGTGATCAACTTTGTAGTGACAGGATCCGGTACCAGTCTTCTGGACATATCAGACGGGAAACTTGCAGCGATACCTTCTGAGGGTACTACTGACGCAGAGGAGGTACCTGCGATCTGGACAGATGCCGAGGTGACTGCGTCGTAACCTCTCAACAATGAATACCGCTGTGATGAGGTTACATATAATGAAAACAACCACAACACTGGTCGCAATGACCATAACCTTGCTCCTGCTGGCACTACCCGCGGGAGCAGCAGACTACACGCTTGGAATCTTCGGGAATGCGAACGAGGATGAGGACATAAACATGGTGGATGTGACGTACACCGAACTGATCATCATGGAACGCGTGGACGAGACACAACTCGCAGACGGAAAGTACGATGGCGAGATCGACATCCTTGACGTGACACAGATCGAATTGATCATTCTTGGTCGGGAGAAGGAACTGACACTGATTGATTCTTCTGACAGGATCGTGACTGTGGAGAAGCCGGTGGAGAAGGTGGTTATTGATATGCTTGCAACTGTCGAGGCTATTACACTACTCGGAGCTGAGGACCGGGTAGTTGGGCGGTGCCCCTACGTAAATGAAATACTCTTTCCGGAGATTATCGAGTTACCTGTTATTAAAGGCCCGGGGGGCTACGACATATACTACGAGACAGTATTTGAACTCGACCCCGACATCTTATTGTCTTGGAATGCACCTTTCCCTGGACTTGACGATGTCGTAAACACCCTCGAGCCGGAGATAACTGTTGTCGCCTTAAACTTCCACGAGCCTGAAACAATGATAGAGGATATAAGAAAACTGAGATATGTCCTCAATACGAAGGAAGAGGGCGATAGTTTCATCGCTTTCTATGAAGGTGTGATAAACGACATCACAGAGGAAACAGCAGGACTAACAGATGAGGAAAAACCAGAAGTCTTCCTTAAGTATCCTGGCTGGACACCTGAACAGCTTGGCACATTCAACGACAAGGCACCCGGGGTGAGATATCAATTTGAGGTAGTCGGCGGCATAAACATCGCGGCTGATCTGCATGGATTTGGGTTTGTATCTGATGTGGACTCGGAATGGCTGATAGACCAGAATCCCGATATTGTTGTGGCGAACATATGGCATGTCTATACCCCCGGTGCATTCGATTATGAGGTAGATACCACCTCAGTAGCTATAGCGACAAGAGAGCAGATTATGGCTATGCCTGCATTCGCTGGCGGTAAGGCGGTAGAGGACGGGGAAGTTTACCTATATGAGAGCGAATTTGGAAACACGCCCAGAATTAT
>DAOVGE010000198.1 GCA_030672605.1 Methanosarcinales archaeon | reverse complement strand
TTACTGCGTGTGGTATGTGTATTTATTTTAAAAGAGTTAGTGGCAACAAATTTAAGGATCCGGGTTGAGGCAAAACGATAACAAGAGGGGACTATGGGCGATCAAAAGTGATGCTGGGAGAAGGATCTTTCAAACTCAGGTTTAAGCATTATTATACGATGCCAAGAAACGCCATTTATATGATGGTGGGTGAGCATTACTTGGTAACGATCCGAGAGTTGTTTAGAGAAAGTCTATCTCAGCGTTTTTCATACTTTCTAAGTAGAATAGGATTACCTGACATCAAAGAGAAGTAAAAAGTGCCAAAACCGTCTCCGCACGCCCCACATCCGTCCGCGCTCATCATACTGCTCGACCTCAAGCCCGCGGATGCCCCGCAATTCATTGCAGGGTACGTGACGTTCTCTTCATAAAGGAATAAAACTTACATAATATATTTAGTTTTATTAAATTGTAAAATTGTTTGAAAATTAAGTTGATGAGACAGTAGGTCATGGCTATCGCGGATATGAAATACCAGACTGGCTACCATTTTCGTACATTTCTTGTTTCTTTTCTTGAGATATGTAAAGATATAATTTATAATATATCATTGTTACTGATATATGTCGCCTTTTGGGAGCGATTACAATAAAGCTCGGTTGCGCAATAAACGCTTTCTTGGTTTCTGTCAACGACTGGGCTTTTTACACCTTGTATAATGTGGTTACGATCTCATTTGGGGGTGCGGTTGTGGGTTGGAGGTGCGCAATGCGGCAAACTACCTGTTCGAACGTTCCTTGCGCTCAACACCCCCCAGCCCAGTATCGACAAGGTTTATGAGTGGTCAAAAGAATAATTATCATGGTGCAATTATGACGCTCAGAACCCCGATCGTCTGCGTACTCGGACACGTGGATCATGGAAAGACGACGCTGCTCGACCGGATCAGAGGCAGCACAATCGTGGACGAGGAGTCGGGTGCGATCACCCAGCACATCGGTGCGACCGAGGTTCCGATCAATGCAATAACCAGAACCTGTGGATCACTCTTATCCGGCGAGTTCACAGTTCCCGGGCTGCTCTTCATCGATACGCCCGGGCATCATTCATTCACGACTCTGCGCAGCCGCGGTGGCGCGCTTGCGGACCTCGCAGTGCTGACAATCGACATCAACGAGGGATTCCTGCCGCAGACGATCGAATCGCTGAATATTCTGAAGAAAGCCAAAACCCCGTTCGTTGTTGCCGCAAACAAGATCGATCGCATACACGGCTGGCAGACCCACGAGAATGCGCCGTTTGGCAAAGGGTACGAGAAGCAGGTTGCACATGTGCAGCAAGACCTCGACAAGAAGTTGTATGAACTGATCGGGAAGCTCTACGAATATGGATTCAGCGCGGACCGATACGATCGCATAGCCGATTTCAGAACGACGATCAGCGTGATACCGGTGAGTGCGAAGACGGGTGAGGGGGTCCCTGATCTGCTGATGGTGATGCTCGGGCTGGCGCAGCGATTTCTCGAGGAGAATCTGCTGGTAGACACGACCGGTGCAGGCGTCTGCACGATTCTTGAGGTGAGCGAGACACACGGTCTCGGAACAACCCTCGATTCTATCCTCTACGATGGCGAGATCTCAGTCGGCGACACGATCGTTGTTGGCGGGCGACCTGTTATCACAACAAAAGTCCGTGCACTACTCAAGCCAAAGCCCATGACCGAGATCTGGTCGAGCGACCTGTTCAAACACACAAAACACGCAACAGCGGCTTCAGGAATCCGGATCGCAGCTCCGAATTTGGAGCATGCGATAGCAGGATCAACGATTAAGGTCGTATCAGACAATCTTGACGAAGTGGTGCAGGAGATTGCAAGTGAAATCAGCGCCGTTGAGATAACAACCGACACAGACGGTGTCGTGGTCTGCGCTGACACGATCGGCTCACTCGAAGCAATAATCTATGAGTTGAGAAACGTTGGAATTCCGATCAAGTCCGCGAAGATCGGGGACATCTCAAAAAGAGATGTGATCGAGGCTGAGACGAGCAATGATCCCGCGCACAGGGCGATTATTGGATTCCGTGTCGGTCTGCTCCCTGATTCTGAGGGCGAAATTCAGAAATCGGGAACGAAACTGTTTCTGAGTGAAGTAATATACCATTTAATCGAGAGTTATCAGGATTGGGCGTCAACGGAGCGGGCAATTGTCGAGAAGAAGATCTCGGAGGCTGTGATCAAACCGGGGCGGTTCATGCTCCTGCCCGGATGCGTCTTCAGACAGAACAACCCCGCCGTTGTCGGCGTGCGCATTCTCGGCGGCGTGGTCAGAACCGGAGTTGCGGTGATACGCACCGACGATAGCGTGGTCGGGGTCATAAAAGGGATTCAGGACAAAGGCGAGGCGATCGGGGAGGCAAGATATCGCGATGAGGTCGCTATAGCAATCGAAGGTCCCACGGTCGGGCGGCAGATCAAGGAAAACGATGTGCTCTTCGTTGATATACCGGAGCGGCACGCGAAGATGGTCGAACAGGAACTGCGTGACATACTTTCTCCTGACGAGCTTGAGACGTTCGAGGAGTTTCTTGCGCTCAAACGGAAGGACAATTCGTTCTGGGGCAAGTGAGGGGACTCACAACAGATATAGTTACCAGAAGAAGGTGCCACGATCTCGCACCCTTTTCAGTACCCTGGCAGTAATTTTTTCTGGTCGGTTGAAAAACAGGCTCTCCGCTATTTTGTATGGGTACAATGGGGTTAAGATATCCTATCAAACCCAACTTTGAGAGCTCAAATCTCCCTGAAAATCGATGGCGGTAGCCACACTTTCACAAAATTCCACCCCATTTTTCACTAACCTACTGATTTCCAGCCACGAACATCATCGCTACTGTTGCCGATTTTCCCACGACCGAT